>JAGBWA010000099.1 GCA_017630035.1 Bacteroides sp. | reverse complement strand
CTATTTTCTTCTTTTCAAAAAATATACCCTCACGTTTTTACTGACCGACCTGACCACTTTGACCACTTTTTCACACACCCACTTTTTTCGGTCAAAGCGGTCAGAACGGTCAGGTCGGTCAGTTTTTTTCGACATACCTCCATAGATTGAAAAATTATCCTGATCTTTGTATAATTATTAAAACGGAATCGTTTTTCATGGCAAAAGAGAAGACATTATATGTATGCTCCAATTGCGGACAGGAATCGCCCAAGTGGGTGGGGAAATGTGCGGCATGCGGACAATGGAATACGTATCAAGAGCAGGTGGTGCGCAAGGAACCGCTATCGGTGCGACCGGTGCGTGCTGTGGAGGTGGGCAAGGCGAAGCCAATGCCGCTACACGAGGTGGAGGCGGGCGACGAACCACGCATTGACCTTTGCGACGCTGAGTTCAACCGCGTATTGGGTGGTGGATTGGTGCCTGGCTCGTTGGTGCTGATTGGTGGCGAACCGGGCATAGGCAAATCGACCTTGGTGCTGCAAACGGTGCTGCGCATGGCGGGCAAGCGGGTGCTATACGTCAGCGGGGAGGAGAGTGCCCGACAACTGAAGCTGCGTGCCGACCGCCTATCGACAGCGCCCAGCAACTGCCTGATTGTGTGCGAAACACTGCTGGAACAAATCTTTGTGCACATTAAGAATACACAACCCGACTTGGTGATTATCGACTCCATTCAGACGATTATGTCCGAGCTGGTGGATTCCTCGCCCGGCAGCATCACGCAAGTGCGCGAGTGCTCGGCAGCTATCCTACGCTTTGCCAAGGAGAATCATACACCGGTTATCTTGATTGGTCACATCAACAAGGAGGGCAGCATTGCGGGACCAAAGGTGCTGGAGCATATCGTGGACACGGTGTTGCAATTCGAGGGCGACCAACACTATATGTATCGCATCTTGCGCAGCATAAAGAACCGCTTTGGTAGTACCGCGGAATTGGGCATCTACGAGATGCGACAAGATGGTTTGCGACAGGTGAGCAACCCCTCGGAGCTGCTACTGACGCAAGACCACGACGGCATGAGCGGCATAGCCATTGCATCGGCCATAGAGGGCGTGCGCCCCTTCTTGATAGAGACGCAAGCGCTGGTCAGCTCGGCGGTGTATGGCAATCCACAACGCTCGGCCACGGGCTTCGACACGCGACGCATGAACATGCTGCTGGCGGTGCTGGAGAAGCGTGTGGGATTTAAGCTGGCGCAGAAGGATGTGTTCCTGAACATTGCGGGCGGCTTGCGTGTGAATGACCCTGCCATAGACTTGGCGGTGATTAGCGCCATCCTTTCGAGCAACATGGATGTGGCCATCGAGGCGGATGTGTGCATGGCGGGCGAGGTGGGTCTCTCGGGCGAGATTCGTCCGGTGAACCGCATTGAGCAACGCATTGGCGAAGCCGAGAAATTGGGATTCAAACGCTTCCTACTGCCCAAGTATAACATGCAGGGATTGGACACCCGGAAGTGGAACATCGAGCTGGTGCCCGTGCGAAAAGTAGAAGAAGCCTTCCGCGCTTTGTTTGGATAATCAATAAAAAACCATATATTTGCAAAATATTTGTTTACAATAAAATACTAACCCTCTCATAATTAAAAATGTTACGAAAAATTAGATTGACATTGGCCATCCTCTTCTTTGGCTTAATCTCGTTGCTCTTCCTCGACTTTACGGGGACTATACATGCGTGGTTTGGATGGATGGCAAAGATTCAATTCTTGCCGGCTGTGCTGGCAATGAATGTTGCTGTGATTGTCTTTTTGGTGGCGTTGACGCTGCTGTTTGGACGTGTGTATTGTTCGGTGATTTGTCCGCTGGGCGTGTTGCAAGACATCTTCGCTTGGATGGGCAAAAAACAAAAGAAGTATCGCTATAGCTATAGTGCAGCCAAGAATTGGTTGCGCTACGGTGTGCTTGTTTTGTTCATCGCTGCCTTGGTGGGCGGTGTAGGCTCGTTGGTGGCGTTGTTGGCGCCCTATAGCTCGTTTGGCCGCATTGCAAGCAACCTGCTGGCGCCTATCTACGGATGGGGAAACAACCTCTTGGCCTACTTTGCCGAGCGCATGGATAGCTATGCTTTCTATGAAACAGAGGTGTGGATGGCAAGTTTGCCCACCTTTATCATTGCGGTGGTTACCTTGGTGGTGCTCATCGTATTGGCATGGCGCGGCGGACGTACCTATTGCAACACTATCTGCCCTGTGGGCACCGTGTTGGGAGCAATCTCGCGCTTCTCGTGGTTGGCACCGGTGATTGATACCGAAAAGTGTAATGCTTGCGGATTGTGTGCTCGCAACTGCAAGGCATCGTGCATCGATAATAAGAATCATAAGATTGACTATAGCCGCTGCGTGGTGTGCATGGATTGTATAGACACGTGCAAGAAGGGTGCTATCAGCTATCGTCCGCGCACAAAGAAGGCGAAAGCTGCACCGGTGGTGGATGAAAGCCGCCGTAGCGCACTGACTGCTACTGCTATCTTGGCATCGACTTCGTTACTGAAGGCGCAAGAGAAGAAACGCGACGGCGGATTGGCCGTTATCGAAGATAAGGTGGTGCCTGTACGCGGAACACGCCTCGTGCCTCCGGGTGCGTTGAGCATCAAGAACTTCGAAAAGCATTGCACAGCTTGCCAATTGTGCGTGTCGGTGTGTCCAAACGATGTGTTGCGCCCATCTACCGGCCTGCTCACACTGATGCAACCCGAGATGTCGTACGAAAATGGCTATTGTCGCCCAGAGTGTACAAAGTGTAGCGACGTGTGTCCGGCCGGTGCTATCAAGCCGATTACTCGCGAAGTGAAATCGAGCACGCAAATCGGTCATGCCGTATGGATTAAGAAGAACTGCTTGATGCACGAAGAGAAGGTGGATTGCGGCAAGTGTATGGATGCTTGTCCTACTGGCGCTATACAGATTGTGGTGAACGAAACGTGTCCAAACAAGTGCAAGAACGTGGTGGTGAACACCGAGCGTTGCATTGGTTGCGGTGCGTGCGAACACCTCTGCCCGGTGCGTCCGCTTTCGGCCATCTATGTAGAAGGACACGAAGTGCATAGGGAGATTTAATAGTGATTAGTGATTAGCTACTAGTGACTAGTACAGCCTACCACCTCCCCCACAAGGGGTACTCCTCCTTCCCGAAGGAGGAGAATTGGAATGAATAACTTCCAAAATTTCCCCTCCTTCGGGAAGGAGGGGTGCCAAAGGCGGGGTGGTAGGAATATAAATAATTCAAAATTCAAAATTCATAATTATTGTTATGAGTAAAGATATAAATCGCCGCGACTTTTTGAAATTGGCTGGTGCAGCTGCATCGGTGAGCCTATTATCGGCATGCGGCAAGAAGTCGGAAACAATAAATAGCACTGGTAGCGCAACGGCAACCGGTGAAATGACCTCGCACACACCATTGATGAGAGGTAATGAAAAAATCTCGTTGTTGGGCTACGGATGTATGCGCTGGCCCATGATGAAGAACCCCGAAGGAAGAGGGGAAATCGTTGACCAAGAACAGGTGAACCGCCTGGTGGATTACGCCATGGAGCATGGTGTGAACATGTACGATACATCGCCAGCCTATTGCCAAGGACAATCGGAAGCTGCTACGGGAGAAGCGCTGAAGAAGTATCCACGCGAATCGTACTACCTCTCTACTAAATTGTCGAACTTCAGCAACTACTCGCGCGAAGCATCGATTGCGATGTATCAACAATCGTTGAAGGAGTTGCAAACGGAATACTTGGATATCTATCTGTTGCACTCGGTGGGCAACATGCGCCAATTCCAACAACGCTTTGTGGACAACGGCATGATAGAGTATCTGAAAGCTGAACGCGAAGCTGGACGCATTCGCCGTTTAGGCTTCTCTTTCCACGGCTCGCCACAAGCATTCGACCAACTGATGGCCATGCACGACGAGGTGCACTGGGATGTTATCCTTATCCAAATGAACTACTTGGATTGGAAGCAAAGCGGTGTGGATTACATCTATGGCGAAATGGAGAAACGTGGCATCCCGGCATTGATTATGGAGCCATTGCTAGGCGGACGATTGAGCAAACTGCCCGACCATATCGTGGCTCGCTTGAAGCAACAAGAGCCCGAACGTAGCGTAGCATCGTGGGCATTCCGCTTCAATGGTTCGTATCCAGGCGTGTTGAGCGTGCTGAGCGGTATGCAATACATGGAGCATTTGCAAGACAATATCGCTTCGTTCTCGCCCATGGTGCCACTTACAGAAGAAGAAAAAGAATTTCTCTTCGAAACGGCTCGTCTCATTAGCCAATACCCAACCATACCGTGCAACGATTGTAAGTATTGCATGCCTTGTCCGTATGGTTTGGATATTCCCGCCATATTGCTTCACTACAACAAGTGCGTAAACGAAGGTAACATTGCCGAAAGCACGCAAGACGAAGACTACCGCAAGGCGCGTCGTGCTTTCTTGGTGAGCTACGACCGTGCAGTGCCCAAGGTGCGCCAAGCCGATCGTTGCATCGATTGCAAGGAGTGTAATCAGCATTGTCCGCAACGCATCAACATCCCACGCGAGTTGAAGCGCATAAATAAATATATTGAGAGCTTGAAGCAAGATACTTTATGATACACGAATACCAGCTACGGGTAATACCAGAAATAGCAGGAAGCGAACAACAACTGAAGGCCTTTATCGTTGCGGATAAGGGCCTTCGGGCTAACGATATAACAGCGGTGCGCATACTGAAACGTAGTATCGATGCGCGTCAGCGAAGAATTGTTGTGAACCTAACCGTTCGCGTCTATCTGAACGAAATGCCCGATAAGCTTGAGTATGTTCCTACTATATATAATAATGTAGAAGGCCGCCCGCAAGTGGTGGTGGTAGGCGCTGGCCCTGGTGGGTTGTTTGCTGCGTTACGCTTGATAGAATTAGGCCTTCGCCCCGTTGTGATAGAACGCGGAAAGGATGTGCGCGAACGTAAGAAGGACTTGGCGCGTATCGGTCGCGAGCAATGCGTAGATGCCGAATCGAACTATAGCTTTGGCGAAGGGGGTGCCGGTGCTTATAGCGATGGTAAACTCTATACACGCAGCAAGAAACGGGGCAATACGGATAAAATACTAAACGTGTTTTGTCAGCACGGTGCATCGCCATCTATCTTGGTGGATGCGCATCCGCATATCGGTACGGACAAGCTGCCGCGTGTTATCGAAAATATGCGTGGCACCATCTTGTCGTGTGGCGGCGAGGTGCACTTCCAAACACGTATGGATGCGCTGATTGTAGCGGGCGACAAGGTGTGTGGCATTGAAACAAATACGGGCGAAACGTTCTTAGGCCCCGTAATTCTTGCCACCGGACACTCGGCACGCGATGTCTATCGTCAGCTCGCCACACAAGGCATCGAGATGGAGGCAAAAGGCATTGCCGTGGGCGTGCGTTTGGAGCATCCGTCGCATTTGATAGATCAGATTCAGTACCACCGCAAAGAGGGCAGAGGATTGTTCTTGCCAGCTGCCGAGTATAGCATGGTGACACAAGTGGATGGACGAGGCGTGTATAGCTTCTGTATGTGTCCGGGTGGATTCGTGGTGCCCGCCGCAAGTGGCCCCGAGCAGTTGGTGGTGAATGGTATGAGCCCAAGTAATCGCGGCTCGCGTTGGAGCAATAGCGGCATGGTGGTGGAGTTGCGCCCCGAGGATATGCCGGCACTTGGTGTGCAGGGCGACGATGTGTTGCGCGTGATGCACTTCCAAGAATCGCTCGAACGCATGTGTTGGCAACAAGGCAACCGCAAACAAACCGCGCCTGCTCAACGCATGGCCGATTTCTGCAATAAGAAACTTAGTTTCGACCTGCCCGAGAGCTCGTATGCACCGGGATTGATTTCGTCGCCGCTACATTTTTGGCTACCATCGTTCATTTCTGATAGGCTGGGCAAAGGCTTCCGACATTTTGGTAAGCAGAGTCATGGCTTCTTAACAAACGAAGCTACGATGATTGCTGTAGAAACACGTACCTCGTCGCCTGTACGCATCTTGCGCGATAGGGAGTTGTTGCAACACGTACGCTTGCAAGGATTGTTCCCATGTGGCGAAGGTGCTGGCTATGCCGGTGGCATCGTATCGGCCGGAGTAGATGGTGAGCGTTGCGCCGAGGCTGTGGCAAACTATTTGCAGTGTTGAGGCGTTAGTGTATAAAAAGTTTTTTTGATATGAAGATAGCGAATAATTTACTCGAATTGGTGGGTAATACACCTTTGATGCAAGTATCAGCATTCAGCAAGCAAATGGAACTTGCTGCGCCGTTGTGGGTGAAGGTAGAGGCATTCAATCCCAGCGGTAGCGTGAAGGCACGTGCCGCATTGGCCATGGTGGAAGCTGCCGAGCAAGCAGGCTTGCTAAAGCCGGGTGCTACCATCATTGAACCAACAAGTGGCAATACAGGCATCGGATTGGCTATGGTGGCCACCATCAAAGGGTATCGCTTGATATTGACCATGCCCGAAACCATGTCGATAGAACGACGAAAACTGCTTGCTGCTTATGGTGCAGAGTTGGTTCTTACACCCGGAGCAAAAGGTATGGCGGGCGCTATTGCGAAAGCGGAAGAGTTGCATCAAGCGATAGCTGGCTCGTACATCCCTGGACAATTCGATAATCCCGCTAACCCCGCTATTCACGAACGTACTACAGCGCGCGAAATATGGGCGGATACTGATGGACGTATATCGACTTTCGTTGCTGGCGTAGGCACGGGTGGTACGCTATGTGGTACAGGACGTGCTTTGAAACAACTTAATCCCGCTATTCGTGTGGTGGGTGTTGAACCTGCTTCATCGCCCGTATTGCAAGGTAGGGCACCTGCTCCTCATGCTATTCAAGGTATTGGTGCCAATTTCATCCCCGCGAATTACGATGCTTCGGTAGTGGACGAAGTGATGGGCGTGACCGATGAAGAAGCATTCAATGCAGCACGTACATTGGCGCAAACAGAAGGTTTGTTGGTAGGCATCTCGTCGGGTGCAGCATTGGCGGCGGCTGTACACTTATCGCGTAGCATGAAGGATGCTACCGGTATTGTGGTGTTGCTACCGGATAGTGGAGAACGTTACCTCAGTACTGGCTTGTTTGACTAATCATGAATAAAGAGATTGCTATCATAGAACCCAATACATTGGCTGGCTTAGGTTTGCTACATTTGTTGCAACAGATGATGCCGGCTGTTACGATTCGCCATTTTGGTTCTATGCAACAACTTACAGACGATACGCCCGATATGTATGGACACTATTTTGTGTCGTCTGCTGTCTATTTCGAGCATGCTTCCTTCTTCCTTCAACGCATGTCGCGCACCATTGTGCTTACTTCCGGTAGCGCAGCGCCTGGCCTTTCGGATGTCAATACGTTGAATGTGAATCAAAGCGAACAAGCATTGACGCGCGACATTTTGCGTCTGCATAGTCGTGGACATGGGCATAACCATAATCATCGCCCAACAATAGCTGCCGAACACGATTTATCTCCCCGCGAAATAGAAGTATTAGTGCTGCTAACGCGCGGATATATCAATAAAGAGATTGCTGCTCGATTAAACATATCGCTCACCACCGTTATCTCGCATCGCAAGAATATAACCGAGAAACTTGGCATAAAGTCGTTGTCCGGCCTTACTATTTATGCTGTGATGCGCGGTTATGTAGAACCTTACGAATTATAAAATTGAGAATTGAGAATTTTTATTATCTTTGCAAACTCAAACCATAAATCATAAATCATCATATCATGCCCTTAACATTACCCGATAAATTGCCGGCTATTGAGTTGCTGAAAGAGGAGAATATCTTTGTGATGGATACCTCGCGCGCTACACAACAGGATATTCGTCCGTTGCGTATAGCGGTGCTCAACTTGATGCCATTGAAAATAACTACCGAGACAGACCTCGTTCGTTTGCTCAGTAATACGCCTTTGCAGGTGGAAATCTCGTTGATGAAGATTAAAAGTCATACATCGAAGAATACGCCTGTAGAACACATGCAGGCTTTTTATACCGATTTCGAGCAGATGCGTCACATGAAGTACGATGGTATGATTATCACCGGTGCACCCGTTGAGCACATGGAGTTCGAAGAGGTGGGATATTGGGAAGAGATTAAGGATATTTTCGATTGGGCGCGTACACACGTCACCTCTACGCTTTACATTTGCTGGGCTGCTCAGGCTGGTCTTTATCACCATTATGGTGTACCTAAATATCCGTTGGATAAGAAGATGTTTGGCATCTTTCCACACCAACCATTGTTGCCACTTCATCCTATTTTCCGTGGTTTCGACGATACATTCAATGTGCCGCATAGCCGCCATACGGAGGTGCGTGCAGCGGATATTTTGAAGCATAAGGAATTGACAATCCTTTCTCATTCGGAAGAAGCCGGTGTGCACATGGTGATGGCGCGTGGCGGACGCGAATTCTTCGTAACGGGTCATTCGGAATACTCTCCGTTGACGTTGGATACTGAATATCGTCGCGATTTGAACAAGGGATTGCCCATCGAAATGCCGCGCAATTACTATCGCAACGACGACCCCGAGCAAGGTGTTATTGTTAGTTGGCGTGCACATGCCAACTTGCTGTTCAGCAATTGGTTGAACTACTTTGTATATCAAGAAACACCTTATAATATCGAAGAAATTAAGTAGCTACGCTTTAACTTTTAATTTTTAATTTTGAAGCAAGTACGTAACATAGAACTTCTGGCACCTGCTAAGAACTTGGCTTGTGCTATGGCGGCCATCGATCATGGTGCAGACGCAGTGTATATCGGTGCACCACGTTTTGGCGCTCGTGTAGCTGCAGGCAATAGTTTAGAGGATATTGAGACAATCGTAAACTATGCGCATATTTACAACGTGCGCGTTTATGTTACCATCAATACGTTGCTCAACGATGCGCAACTCAAAGAGGCGGAGGCATTGATTTGGCAACTATATCGCATCGGCGTTGATGCTATTATTGTGCAGGATTTGGGCATCACGCAACTTAACTTACCGCCTATACCGCTTCATGCAAGTACGCAGATGGATAACCGTACGCCGCAGAAGGTTGCTTTCTTGGCGCAAGCGGGTTTCAAACAGGTGGTTTTAGCACGCGAGTTATCGTTGGACGATATCAGAGCAATACATCAAGCGTCGCCACAAACGCTGCTCGAGGTGTTTGTGCATGGGGCGTTGTGCGTAAGCTATAGCGGACAATGTTACATCAGCCAGGCATGTTTCGGACGTAGTGCTAATCGCGGTGAGTGTGCACAATTTTGTCGCTTGGCGTTCAATATGGTGGATGCTGACGGCAAACTCATCGCTAAGAACAAGCACTTGCTTTCGTTGAAAGATTTGAATCAGTTGGACAATCTCGAACAACTGCTCGATGCCGGTGCTTCGTCGTTCAAGATAGAGGGCCGATTGAAGGATGCAGAGTATGTGAAGAATGTTACGGCTGCCTATCGAAAGCAGTTGGATGCTATCTTCCGTCGTCGTCCTGAATATCGTCGTTCTTCATCCGGTAAATCGACTTATACATTTACTCCTCAAGTGGATAAGAGCTTCAATCGTGGTTTTACCAACTTCTTTATCAATGGCTGCCAACAAGGCATCGAAGCGTTTGATACACCTAAATCGTTGGGCGAATTTGTCGGCACATTGAAGGATCAACGCGGTGGATGCTTAACTGTAGCCGGCGTAAAATCTTTCCATAACGGTGACGGCTTGTGCTTTATCGATGAATATGGTCGTTTGCAAGGTTTTCGCATCAATCGAGTAGAGGGAAATAAACTCTTCCCTGCCGGACAAATACCGCGCATCCCACTTCGTACACCTATCTATCGCAATTACGACCAAGAGTTCGAACGCTTGTTGGCTCGTCCATCGGCCGAACGACGCATACACATCGCTTGGCGTTTGTCGCAAATGTCGTGGGGCTTTGCACTTACTGCTACCGACGAAGATGATAATACAGTTACGCTTACTTTCCCTGCAGAGAAGCAACTTGCTCGTACACCGCAGAAACCAAATCTGTGCGCATTGTTATGCAAATTGGGCAATACACCATTCGAAGCAAAGTCGGAAGAGGTGGAAATAACTTACGACGAAGAGTGGTTCCTACCCGCATCGCTTGTTGCAGAATGGCGTCGTCAAGTGGTAGAAAAGCTATTGGCACTTCGTCGCATAAACTATCGCCAACCGTTGCAACGCATCACGCCAACAACACATGCTTTTGTGACGCAACAACTTACCTATCTGGGCAATGTGATGAATGCGCAATCGCAAGCATTTTATGCGCAGCATGGTGTAGCGGAAATAGCCCCTGCTTATGAACAACAACCACCGGAATCTGTTCCGCTCATGTTTTGTCGCCATTGCTTACGCTATTCAATGGGGTGGTGTCCGCAACAACATGCCGCACGTTCACCTTATCGTGAACCCTATTATTTAGTAAGTACCGATGGCAATCGCTTCCGCCTTCAATTCGATTGCAAGCATTGCCAAATGTTGGTGTTTAAGGAGTGATTAGTGATAAATCATAAATCATAAATCATAAATCAATCCGTATTTCCACGCCACCATGTACAGGGCGACCAAGTTGCTTCAATCCATTGTTCATGCTGGTGAAGTAGAAGGTAGCATATTCTTTGTCAAGCGCGTTGCGCACCCAGAAACTTACTTCACAATCTTTATGTTGTAGGCTTACGCGACCATTCAATGTGCCGTAGAAAGTTTGACTCATGCTGTTTGCTTCGTCCCAATAGATGCGTCCGGCACCGGCATAGTTGGCACTAAACACAATGCGGTCAATCAGTTGCTTGCGGGCAAACTCAAGCGCATATTGCGCACCGATGTTTAGCGTATGCTTAGGAACGAATGGTACGTAATTGCCGGTATAGTCAATGGCCATCTCGCTACTATCCACTTTATTTCCCAATTCCCAATAGCGGAAGGTGGCGTAGGTGTAGCCATAGGCAGCATTTACTTGTAGCGCTTTGCTCAATGCTACATTAGCTGCTACTTCCATACCCATGCTACGACTTTTGCCGGCATTGATTGTTTCGCGTCCCAATCCGCTAAGTAGCATGCGTGATATCTGTTGATTTTCTGTTTCCATTAAGAAAAGAGCACCATCAAGTTGCAAGCGACCATTCCATAGGTTAAGGTGAGTACCTACTTCATAGTTCCATGTCACTTCCGGCTTGAATTCGATAGCATGCTTTTCGTCGGGGTTGGCACTTGCATCGGGGAAGAAATTGCCTACCATGCTGGCGTATGCATCGGGCACCTTGCTAAGCATGGTTTCTTTGGTTTGACGCATCATGTCGTTGCGTAAGCTCGATTGTAGCAAGTCGCTGAACAATTGAATGTTATAACCTCCCGAGCGGTATCCTTTGCTTACGCTTGCGTAGAGGTTACCACGTCTGTTGGATAGGTTGTATTGCAACGCTATTTTGGGTAATAATTGCAAGTAGTCTTTGCTCAGTGCGCCGTCGTAGCGACTTTCTACTTCAAGTTTAGTCGCAGGCATCATCTCAATCTCGCGAGCTACTTGTCCGTTCATAATCATTTCTCCTTTGATGCCCACGTTATAGGCGAGGGTAGTGCCGGTGTTGTAGTCAATCTTCATCTTTTCGTAGTCGAGTCGCAAGCCGGCGGTAAGCGAAAGACCATCTACGCCAAACAAATCGTTGAAGGTGCTTTGGTGGAATAGGGCTGCATTAGCCATCGGTGTGTCGAATGTTCCATCGATAGGCATCTCTTTGCTATCTAAGTTCAGCGAAGGAAGGATGTGCATTGCCATAGGTCCCATGGCTACCTCAATCTTCTCGGGCATAAAGCTTGCAATGTTCTTGCCCAACATGGTTATTCCATCTTTGCGGAAGTTTACGGGTGCGCTGGTGTGTAAATCTTGGTAGAAACCAAATACACCGGTTGTCCATTGCCAACGACGACCAGGTTTCGACTTCAATACAATCTCCTCGCTGATGGTATGAATGCGTTGGCGTTGCTCAAGTGTGAAGATGTCGGCTGGCGTAAAATCTTGATCCATGAACATCTTGTCGTTCAAGTGTTGATAGCCAGTTACTGCGCTGAAGATGAATGCATTTGCTTGGTGCTCAATGTTCAATCCAACGTTTAGCAATTGGCGGCGATAAGTGCTTTCGCGATTGTATGCCGGTTGTGCCACCTCGTCCTTCTCCTTATTATATATACCGTATGGATAGCCTCCTTGGTTGCTAAATTCGTAGTTGGTGCTTAGGTCAATCTTCCAATCTTCTGCGGCAAACCAAATGGCGCGAATGCGTCCTCCGGCTTGTTGACTATGGTCAATCTTGTCATTCGCTAAAGCTGCATTTTTAAAGAAGCCGCCTTCGTAGTCGTAGAAGCCGCCTGCCGAGAAAGCAAACGATGGACTGATGCGATGATAATGAGTTAACGAAGCGCGATATTGGTTGTGACTACCGGCACCCAAGCGGAGGTCGGTACCTTGATAGCTGAAAGGCGATTTGGTGTGTACCTTGATGAGGCCGCCCATTGTGTTACGTCCGTAAAGTGTGCTTTGAGGACCGCGCAACACATCGATGCGCTCAACATCGGCGTAGTTGAAGTCGAAAGCCGACTTGTCTATAAAAGGAACATTATCCACGTACAACCCCACCGCCGGCGTGTTGATGCGCGAACCGATGCCACGAATATATACGGCCGAAGTCAGGCGTGACCCATAATCGGGGATGAAAATGTTCGGTACAACACTACTCAATCCCTTAATATCCTCTACATGATTATCCTTCAGTTGGGTGTGCGACAATAGCGTTACGCCCGTAGGCAATTCACGCATCTTTTGCGTCTCTTTCGGATTACCGATAATTGTAATCTCTTCAACATCAACAACTTTTAATGTGTCAATCTCTTCGGCTTGTGCGTAGCTCATAAAGCAAACGCCAAGTAGCAATGCAAATACTTTCTTCATATTCTTATAATTTCGGCTGCAAAGATACAATCACAATCATCTTTAAGCAATCCTAATAAATGAGGAATTTTGCAGAAAAACAGCGTAGAATGGTTAAAATATCAAACAACCCCTTTTCTGCTCCCAAAGTGCCTTTATATAATTTTCCTCGTGAGGGAGATATATAGCCCTCACGAGAAAAAATTTTTTCTCTCACGAGGGAAAAAATTCTCCTTCGTCGAGCTTCTTTTGGATTTTTATCAAAAGCGGTAATTTTTCTTTATGCATAAATTGAAATAAATTTAGGTATAAATTGCAAATGAATTTTAGTATAAATAAAAAATAATTTAGGCGATGCCCATATATTACAAATAGAATCCTTATTTTTGCATCGTTCCTTGCACCGAAACCTCTTGATGTGGGGTGAGTGAGCGGGAACAAGACATATTGAAAGGCG
>JAGBWA010000098.1 GCA_017630035.1 Bacteroides sp. | reverse complement strand
CCTAAAGTAACGACTATAGGAGATGCCGCTTTCTGGGAGTGTATGTATTTGCAGACTCTTACATTCGGCTCTGTTGTTACATCTATTGGTTCAAAAGTAGCATTCTCAGATGTCGGCTTAATGGTTGAAGGAGGTACAAACCTCGTTCTTAACTGCGAACAGATGCAGACAGAAGGAAACTACAAACCGAATTTTGAAACCAATGAGTGGGGTTATAATAGCTCCCATGAAGAAGTTTACAAATGGAAAAGCATCACCTTGACCCACACCGGCGCGTGTGACGAGTGTAAAGCAAATCAATAACCTATAGGGCAGGAAGAGGGTGATGCCTCTCCTGCTCACTAAAAAAAGATATCCATAGTACTAACTTTAAAACGCTACCACTATGTATACCACAAAACAACAAAAACCTCAACAATCACGAGCGACACAAAGGGAAGTGTCCAAAATTTTGTGTAAATGATATAATAGAAAACAGCAGGGACTCCCTGCTGTTTTTTCATTCCAACTCTTCGTAAATTATACGATAGGTATCTTTCTTAAATTCCCTACGATTATACCTTTCGCCTTTACAAATACAACAACTACATGGTCTTCCTGTGGTTTTGTAGATGAAATTCCATTTTTGTTTGGCTAATTCAAACCAATGTGGATGGTCAATTTGATTTCCATCTTCGTCCCACATAGAGTCTTTGTAAGCAGCTCGTAAAAGCATTTTTGATTTAAACAAACGCCATTGATGACGCTTTCTCCACAATTTGTTTCTTTTTTCCATCGTCTCTATCAATTAAAGTTATTAGGAGCGATGGTTGATTAAATGAATAATTTGTTGTTTTCATAGATGTATTATTTTTATAGCTTTTTTACTTCTTTGTTTACGGAGGAGATTGCTTTTATGCTCTTAATCAAATTGTTATGGATGGAAATATATGCGTCTTTGCTTAATTAGTTGTATTTCTTGATTGCTTTGAATTTTGTTTTATCATCATGATATAAAAGATAATCCCTGTAACTCGTGTGAATTACAGGGATTTATTATTGTAATTAGTTCTTAATTACTTATTCAACGCTTGAGCAACGTCAACCGCACAAGCTACTGTACAACCTACCATTGGGTTGTTACCGATGCCGAGGAAGCCCATCATTTCTACGTGAGCAGGAACTGATGAAGAACCAGCGAATTGAGCATCAGAGTGCATACGACCCATAGTATCTGTCATACCGTAAGAAGCAGGACCAGCAGCCATGTTGTCTGGGTGAAGTGTACGACCAGTACCACCACCTGAAGCTACTGAGAAGTATGGCTTACCTGCCAATACGCGTTCCTTCTTATATGTACCAGCTGTTGGGTGTTGGAAGCGTGTTGGGTTAGTAGAGTTACCAGTGATTGATACATCTACGCCTTCGTGCCACATGATAGCTACACCTTCGCGAACGTCGTCTGCACCGTAGCAGTTAACCTTAGCGCGAGGACCATCTGAGTAAGCGATGCGTTGTACTTCCTTCAATTCGCCAGTGAAGTAGTCGAATTGAGTTTGTACGTATGTGAAACCATTGATACGAGCGATGATTTGTGCAGCGTCCTTACCAAGACCATTCAAGATAACGCGAAGAGGTTCTTTACGTACTTTGTCTGCCTTAGCAGCAATCTTGATAGCACCTTCGGCAGCAGCGAATGATTCGTGACCTGCCAAGAATGCGAAACACTTAGTTTCTTCGCGCAACAACATAGCTGCAAGGTTACCGTGGCCAATACCTACCTTACGGTCGTCGGCTACTGAACCTGGGATACAGAATGCTTGCAAACCGATACCGATAGCTTCAGCAGCTTCGGCAGCTGTCTTAACGCCTTTCTTGATAGCGATAGCGCAACCTACAACGTATGCCCACTTTGCATTTTCGAAACAGATAGGTTGAGTTTCTTCACATGCTAAATAAGGATCGAGACCATATTCTTCGCAGATAGCGTTAGCTTCTTCGATGTCCTTAATACCGTATTCGTTCAATGCAGCAAGAATTTGCTTGATACGACGGTCTTGGCTTTCAAATTTCACTTCTCTAATCATATATCTTTCCTCCTTATATTATTCGTGACGTGGGTCAATGTGTTTAACTGCACCTTGCTCGGCAGTGAAGCGGCCGTAAGTACCGGTTACCTTCTTCAATGCTTCGTTAGCGTCGGTTCCCTTCTTAATCTCATCCATGAACTTGCCAAGGTGAACGAATTCATAGCCACAAACTTGGTCGTCCTTATCGAGGGCGATGCGCTTGATGTAACCTTCGGCCATTTCCAAGTAACGAGGACCCTTAGCCAATGTACCATAGAGTGTACCTACTTGGCTACGGAGACCCTTACCGAGGTCTTCCAAACCAGCACCAATCATCAAACCACCTTCAGAGAAAGCAGATTGTGTGCGGCCGTAAACAATTTGCAAGAAGAGTTCGCGCATAGCGGTGTTGATAGCGTCGCACACCAAGTCGGTGTTCAATGCTTCGAGGATAGTCTTACCTGGAAGAATTTCTGATGCCATAGCAGCAGAGTGAGTCATACCAGAGCAACCGATTGTTTCAACCAATGCTTCTTGGATAACACCTTCCTTAACGTTCAAAGTAAGCTTGCAAGCACCTTGTTGAGGAGCGCACCAGCCGATACCGTGAGTTAAACCTGAGATGTCTACAATTTCTTTGGCTTTTACCCACTTACCTTCTTCAGGTATTGGAGCCGGTCCGTGGTTAGGACCTTTCTTCACAACACACATGTGTTCAACTTCGTGTGAATAAGTCATAATAAACTCTTTTTTTAAGTGTTATAAATAAAACTGTATAGTGTTTCTTAATTTCGGTACAAAATTAGTGTTTTCCCATTTATTGCACAACCTTTATTAACCTTTTTTTTGTAGTTTTTTTTATTTTCGTTTGCTTGTTGCATAGCGCAAAAATATTTCCTACATTTGTACTCTAATTTTTTGATAATTAATAAAACGTATATGAAATCTAAAGTACTTATGCTGAGTAGCCTGATTATGTTGGCGGCTTGTAGCCAACAAAAGGTGGACATGGATGGTTTGGTGGACGAACTTTATGCTAAGATGTCTATGGAAGAACGCGTGGCGCAATTGAAGAGTTGCTATATGGACGATTTCTTCGATGCGGATGGCAAATTGGATACTGCTAAATGTAAGGAGTTGATGCCCTATGGAGTGGGTCACTTCTCGCAATATGCCAGCCAGAAGCCAATGGATGCAAACCTGTTGCGCGACCGCGTAGCCATTATGCAAGCATGGTTGATGAACCATACTCCGAACGGCATTCCGGCACTGTTTCACGAAGAGGTGCTTTCGGGTATCAACACGCAAGGAGCCACAATCTATCCGCAACAGATAGGACAGGCTTGTTCGTTTAATCCCGAATTGGCCGAGTTGAAGACATTGCAAACGGGTATTGCTATGCGCAAAATGGGTGGTGTGTTGTCGTTGTCGCCCATGGTGGATGTGTGTCGCACACCCAGCTTTAATCGCTTGGAAGAGTCGTATGGCGAAGATGCTTACTTGTCGGCCGTATTGGGTACTGCCTTCGTTAAAGGTTTGCAACAAGGCGACTTGACGAAGGGCGTAGGCGCATGCTCGAAACACTATTTGGGATATGGTGGCGGTGGCGATGCCAACGAAAAAGAGATGATTGAAGAGATTTTGTTGCCGCACGAGGCTATGATTCGCTTGGCCGATAGCAAAGTGGTGATGCCGGGTTATCATGCCGTGCATGGCACTAATTGCGTGGCCAATAGCGAGATTTTGCAAGATATTTTGCGCGACTATGTAGGCTTCGATGGTATGGTAGTGAGCGATTATACTGCTATTAATCAATTGCCAGGCTATGAAAATGCCATACAAAAGGCAGCTGCTGCTATCAATAATGGCAACGATGTGGACTTTCCCAGAGGCGAAAACTATCAATTCTTGGCAAAGGCTATTGAACAAGGATTGGTGAAACCCGAAGTGCTTGAACGTGCCGTGAAGAATGTGTTGCGTCATAAATTCCGTGCCGGCCTCTTCGATGAAAATCCTTATTTGTATAGCACCGAACAGATTGTACTTGATACGCCCGAAGAGCGTAAAACCGCGTATGATATTGCTACGCAATCGGTTGTGTTGCTGGAAAACGATGGCGTTTTGCCGTTGAAGGATGCAAAGAATATCTTGCTGACAGGCCCGAATGCTAACTCAATGTGGGCTATGTGTGGCGACTACTCTTTCCCCGCCATGTCTTACTTCTGGAAGCATAATACTGAAAACTTGGAGCATGCACCTATCGTGCGATTACTTCAAGGTATGCAATCGCGCAAACCAGAGGGAATGAATATTCTTTACTCGCGTGGATGCGACTGGACAGAAGAGATTGAAACAAAATATACCGAAACAGGCGATGAACGTGCTTGGGAATACACTTTGTTGCATCGCAAGGTAGATTCGGGTGAGGTAGCCAACAAGCAAGAGGCTCTTGCCATGGCCAAGCAAGCAGATGTTATCGTTGCTGCTATGGGCGAAAATGTGATGCTGTGTGGTGAGAATCGCGATCGCCAAGGTTTGCGTTTGCCTGGTAAGCAAGAGCAATATGTGGAAGAGTTGTTGGCAACAGGTAAGCCGGTTGTACTGATTATGTTCGGTGGACGTGCGCAAGTTGTTGCGGGCATTGCAGAACGTTGTGCGGCAGTTATCCAAGCATGGTATCCAGGCGAAGAGGGTGGTAATGCCGTAGCAGATATTCTTTACGGTAATGTGTCGCCATCGGCTAAGTTGTCGGTGAGCTATCCAAACGAAGAGGTGTACGAACCGCTTTGCTATAACTACTCGGCTGAATTGGATTCGCGTGTAGCATGGCCTTTCGGATATGGTTTGAGCTATACCACCTTTGAATATGCCAACCTTGCAATGAATACTGAAGCAGCTACTACCGACGAGGCTATTACGCTTTCGTTCGATGTGAAGAATACGGGTGAGGTTGCGGCCGATGAAATTGCACAAATCTACCTTTCGCCAGCCGATGGCAATACAAACATTCGTCCTATCCAATTGCAAGGATTTGCACGTGTGTCGCTTGCACCGGGCGAAACTAAGAAGGTGGAAGTGAAGATGTACACCGAACAATTTGGCTACTATAGCAACGAAGGACAACGCCAATGGAACATTGCACCAGGTGAATTTACTGTGAAGGTGGGTGCATCGTCGCAAGATATTAAGCTGAGCGCAAACATCAACTTGCAAGGCGAAAAAGTGGTTAAACCATTGAGAGATTATTATTTCTCGGAAAGCATTGTAAAATAAGGATATGATTGAAGTGAGTGATGCGGCTTTGCGCGTGGCCGCCGAAGAGGGTATGGACGCGTTTATTCAAGTGTTTACCGATGCGTATAAGCAGGTGATAGGCGATGATTGGAATGCCGAAAAAATGGCATTGCTCAATGCCGAACAACATACATTGTTGGCCTATCAATTGTTTCGCGACGAGGTGATGGAAGGCGGCTTTTGCCAATTGATTCAGAATGGCTATGGCGGTTATATTTTCATGAATCCATTTGCCAAAGCATTGCGCTTGTGGGGCGTGGGCGAACTGACGAAACTTATCTATAGTGCACGCGAAATATATGTGGCCAATAAGGCGGATTTAGAACGCGAACGTACCGATGAAGAGTTTATGGCTATGTACGAACAATACGAAGCTTTCGACGATTTGGAAGACGTATTCTTGGAGAAAGAAGAGATGTTTACCGCACTCGTTGCCGAATATGTAGATGAACACTTGGAGCAATTTGCAACGATTGTTTAACCAAGATTTATTAAAAACATTGAAAAAAGGGTTAATATAGAAGCAATATTAATTCTTTTGACTATTTTTGCACCGCAAAATTTAAACAAAAACAAGCATGAAACATTTGAAATTGATGATGGCAGCCCTTGCCATGATGATGGGCTTAACTATGACATCGTGCTTCGACGATGAAGATTCTTACGAAACAGTAATTACATCCATCGCTAAATTGAAACAAGGATTGGCTGGTGGTTATGAATTTGTTACAACCGAAGGCTTCGTAATTATCCCTGATGCAGCTTCTGTTAGCAAGATGGAATCGAACAATAAGATTAAGATGGAGGATTACTTGAACGAAGTGTGCTATGTAATCTATTCAGTTGAAGGTAAAGACCCCATTAAGAAGGAAGATACAAGCATCAAAGACGTAACATTGGAAGGCTTTACTTCGTTGAGTCAAACAGTAGAAATTGTATCGGAAAAGGGTGCAGCTAATGACTCAATTAACAAGGCTGCTATTATTTCGTTGGGTAAGGATATTAACGAACATACAAAACCATCTTTGTTCGACCAATCTACCGTTTTCTTGTGCATCGATTACTTTATGGTGAACAAACAACACTCATTCACTTTGGTTAATTATGGTGTAGATGAATTGGTGGAAGAGGGCGTGTTGACATTGTATTTGCGTCATAACAACAATGGCGACTCAATGCAAAACACAACATCGACTGCTTACTATTGGGCTAACCAAGGTTATGTATGGAGCTTCTATCATGCCTTCGACATTACAAGACCGTTGATGGATTACCAATTGAAGTATGGCAAGAAACCTGAAGCTATTGGTATTGTAACGATGGAAAATCTTAACTCACCATCGTTGGAACAAGCGAAGGAGTTTACTCATTACATCGAATACAAAGAAAAGAAGTAAGACTTGAATTATAAAGATTTATTTCATATTGCCCTTAAACTGATTTCCTCCCCTGCAGCTGCTTGGGAGGAAATTCGTTTGGAGGAGGATAAGCAAAAAGTGTTTATGGCTTTTGTCTATCCTCTCATTGGCTTATGTGGGTTGTCGGTGTTCATTGGCACTATCTTTAGCTTGGGATGGAGTGGGCCACAAAGTTTCCAAATAGCGATGACTAAGTGTTGCGCTATAGCCGTGTCGCTTTTTGGAGGATACTATTTGGCTTCGTACTTGCTGAATGAATTGTCGATGCGCATGCTTAAACGCGAGGACAACCTCTTGCTGATGCAACAATTTGCGGGCTATGCCATGGTGGTGTTATTTGTCTTGCAGATAATCATCGGATTGATGCCCGAATTTAGCATTGTAGCTATATTGTTGCAATTTTACATTGCGATTGTTGTATGGGAAGGAAGTGATAAGTTGTTGCTAATAGCCGAAAACGAACGCGTGCGTTTCACTATCATTGCAACCATCATACTTATTGCTTGTCCATCGATCATACAATTTATTTTTAATAAACTAACAGCCATATTAAACTAAATGAAGCAACCGGCAATAAATATCAAGAATAAACGTGCAACGTTCGATTACGAACTGATTGATACCTATACGGCAGGCATTGTGCTGACTGGTACGGAGATTAAATCTATCCGATTGGGAAAGGCAAGCTTGGTGGATACTTATTGCTATTTTGTAAACAATGAGTTGTGGGTAAAGAATATGCACATCTCGGAGTACTTCTATGGCTCGTACAACAACCATACCGCCCGTCGTGAACGGAAATTACTACTCACCAAAAAAGAGTTGGATAAGTTGAAACGTGGTTCGCTCGACCCCGGATTTACGCTTATTCCTGTGCGCCTATTCATCAATGAAAAAGGATTGGCAAAGGTGGTAGTAGCACTTGCAAAGGGTAAGAAACAATACGATAAGCGTCAGTCGCTGAAGGAGAAAGATGACAAACGCGACATGGCGCGCATGTTCAAATACTAACTAAAACATTGATGGCAACGCTGAACGAAAAGGTGCGCCAACGCATCTTGATTTTAGATGGTGCTATGGGCACCATGATACAACAATATAACCTTTCGGAAGATGATTTCCGAGGCGAAAGGTTTGTGGATATACCCGGGCAGATGAAGGGGAATAATGATATTCTCTGTTTGACTCGTCCCGATGTGGTGAAAGATATTCATCGCAAGTATCTGCAAGCAGGTGCCGATATTATTGAAACCAATTCGTTCAACGCTACACGCATTAGTATGGCCGACTATCGTGTCGAGGAATACATTGCGGAAATAAACCTCGCGGCTGCTCGATTGGCACGCGAAGTTGCCGATGAATTTACGGCAATTACTCCCGAAAAACCGCGTTTCGTTGCCGGTTCGGTAGGGCCAACGAATAAAACTCTCTCATTAAGTCCCGACGTAAATAATCCTGCTTTGCGTAACATTACCTACGATGAATTGCTCAATGCCTATGTTGAACAGATGGAGGCATTGTTGCGAGGTGGGGTAGATGTGCTACTGATTGAAACCATTTTCGATACGCTGAATGCAAAGGCAGCTATCCGTGCCGCACAATTGGCGATGGAAAAAGTGGGTAGAGAGGTGCCATTGATGCTTTCGGTCACCGTTTCGGATATTGCAGGGCGCACATTGTCTGGTCAAACGCTCGATGCTTTCCTGGCATCGGTGCAACATGCTAAGTTGTTTTCAGTCGGTTTGAATTGCTCGTTTGGTGCGCGACAGATGAAACCATTCTTACGCCAACTTGCCGAGCGTGCACCGTATTATATTTCTGTTTATCCCAATGCCGGATTACCCAATAGCTTGGGACAATACGACCAATCGCCCGAAGAGATGGCGGCGGAAGTGCGCGAATACATCGAAGAGGGATTGGTGAATATCGTAGGCGGTTGTTGTGGTACTACGCACGAATATATTGCTCAGTTCGGTGCATTGGTAGAGGGTGCGCAACCGCATGTACCAGTTTGTGAATCGCCTAATATGTGGTTGTCGGGCTTGGAATTGCTCGAAATGCGCCCAGAGATTAACTTCTTGAATGTGGGCGAACGATGCAACGTAGCTGGCTCGCGCAAATTCTTGCGATTGATAAACGAAAAAAATTATGACGAGGCGTTAAGCATTGCTCGCAAGCAGGTGGAAGATGGCGCGTTAGTGATAGATATCAATATGGACGACGGCTTGCTGGATGCCGAAAAGGAGATGACTACCTTCTTGAATTTGCTTGCATCCGAGCCGGAAATTGCTAAGGTACCGGTAATGATTGACTCGTCCAATTGGCGCGTTATCGAAGCCGGATTGAAGTGTGTACAAGGAAAACCGATTGTAAACTCTATCTCGTTGAAGGAAGGCGAGGAGGTTTTCACGCAACGTGCTTCGTGCATCCGCGCAATGGGTGCGGCGGTTGTGGTGATGGCATTCGATGAAAATGGGCAGGCTGATACGTATGAGCGCAAAATTGCGGTGTGCGAACGAGCCTATCGTTTGCTTACCGAAAAAGTTGGTTTCCGTGCTTGTGATATCATCTTTGACCCCAATGTGTTGGCTATTGCTACGGGCATGGAAGAGCATAATAACTATGCATTGGATTTTATTCGTGCGGCAAAGTGGATAAAGCAAAACCTACCGGGTGCACACGTTAGCGGTGGAGTAAGTAATCTCTCTTTCTCTTTCCGCGGCAATAACTATATTCGCGAGGCGATGCATGCCGTATTCTTGTATCATGCTGTTGAGGCTGGTATGGATATGGGTATTGTAAATCCGTCTACATCTGTTTTATATAGCGATATTCCTTCCGATTTGTTGGTGTTGTTGGAAGATGTAGTGTTGAATCGTCGCCCCGACGCAACCGAGCGATTGATAGAAGCGGCTACAACCTATAAACAACAAACCGCTAACAGTGCGCAAGCCGATACATCTTCGGTAAATGCATGGCGCAACGAATCGCTGAACGAACGTCTACAACAAGCATTGATAAAGGGTGTTGCCGATTATTTGCAAGCTGATTTGATGGAGGCATTGCAACAATACGAACGTGCGGTAGATATTATCGAAGGCCCATTGATGGCCGGCATGAATAGGGTAGGCGATTTGTTTGGTGCAGGTAAGATGTTTTTGCCGCAAGTGGTAAAGACGGCTCGCACAATGAAACAAGCGGTAGCTATTCTTCAGCCTACTATTGAGTCACAAAAGCTAAGCGCAACAACTTCATCGGGAAAGGTACTTCTTGCTACGGTTAAGGGCGATGTGCATGATATAGGTAAGAACATCGTATCGGTGGTAATGGCTTGTAACGGCTATGAGATAATCGATTTGGGCGTAATGGTGCCGCCAGAAACAATTGTACAACGCGCTATCGACGAAAAAGTGGATATGATTGGGCTTAGCGGTTTGATTACACCTTCGCTCGAAGAGATGGTGAATGTGGCTAAAGCATTGCAAATGGCGGGACAAGAGATTCCGTTGCTTATTGGTGGCGCAACAACCTCTTTGCTACATACGGCTTTGAAGATTGCACCGGTGTATCAAGCACCGGTTGTGCATATGAAGGACGCTTCGCAAAATGCTGGGGTAGCTGCTCGCTTAATGAATGCGGCTCAACGCAAAGAGTTGGTAGCTGAATTGAATGCTACGTACGAACGCTTGCGCAACGAACATGCTATGCAACGAACGGAAATTTTGTCATTGGAAGAAGCCAACAAACGCAAACCCAATTTCTTCTAATTCTTTTTCAAACCGTTTTTTATTCGTCCGATGGCAATAGCTTGGCGGCTATGCGCTTTTTGGGCGATAGGCTCATGTCGCGCAATTGTTCGGCTTGGCGAACAATGTTTCCTGGGCCATCTTTGAATTGTCCAACGGCTTTTTGATAATCTTTTTGTAGTGCATCTACACGGTCGCCTATAGTAAGAAGCGTGTCGCCAAAGCCCGCAATCTTTTCGTAAAGCTTTGTGCCGCGATCGATGATGTTTTGCACATTCTTCACTTGATTTTCACGTTTCCAAAGGTCGAGCGATAGGCGCAATGCACTGATTAAGTTTGTAGGATTCATCAGCACTACCTTCTTGTTGTACGCATACTCCCAAAGGTTGTTATCGGCTTGAATAGCTTGCAGATAAGCGCCCTCGGTAGGGATGAACATCATAACGAAATCGGGCGCTTTGATGTCGTAGCGCGAGTAGTCTTTGCGACTTAGTTCGTCGATATGGCTACGCACCGATTGCAAGTGCGCTTTCAGTAATCGTTCTTGCTCGGCGCGGTCGTCGGTAACGGTGAGCGAGGCATAGGCGGTGAGCGATACTTTCGAGTCGATGATAATGTCGCGGTCGTCTGGATAGCGGATAATGATATCGGGTTGCATGCGTTGTCCGCTCTCTTCGTTGATGAGTACTTCGCCCGTTTCGTCTTTGATGAACTCTTGGCGGAAGTAGTGTTCGCCTTCGATGAGGCCGGACGATTGCAGGATGCGTTCAAGAATCATCTCTCCCCAATTCCCTTGTTGTTTGGAGTCTCCTTTCAGTGCGCGTGTCAGGTTGTTTGCCTCTTCGCTAAGGCGGTTGTTCAAATCGCGCAATTCTTTGATGTGTTCGCCCAGCGAGTGGCGTTCTTTTGCTTCGGTGGTGTAGGCTTGTTCTACCTTTTCGCGAAACTCTTTGATGTCTTTATCGAGTGGGCGTAGTAGGTTGCTGATGTGTTCGCTATTCAGTTTGGTAAAGTCTTCCGTTTTGCTTTGGAAGATGCGATTCGATATGTTTTCGAATTCGGTATTCATGCGCTTGTGTAGGTTTTCTACCTCTTCTTTTTGTTGTTTCAAGCGCGTTTCCCATTGCTCTTGTTGTTGGTTTAGGCGTTCGATGAACGATGCTTCTTGTGCATTTATACGCTCTTTGAACGAGCGTTCTTGCTCGGCCAATCGTTTTTCGTATTGTTGGCGTTGCTCGTTCAGTAGTGCTTCGGCTTGCTTCTCTTGTAGGGCAATTCGTTCGTTGGCATTTTGTCGTTCGCGCATCAGTGTTTCGTCGGCATTATGCTTTAGCAATGCTTCTTGTGAAGCAGCAGCATCGAGCTTTGCTTTGAGCGAAGTGCTTTTTCGAGATTCGTAGATGTATCCTATCAGTAGTATGATAAGGATGATAGCAGCCGGTATAATAAATGCAATATTCATCTTTAATAAATTATTTCGCGTTTATATATAAATGTAAAATGAATTTATACCTAAATTATTTTGCAAATAGGCATAGCTGTTATTCGGTCAATACTTCGTGACCATCTTCGGTTATTAGCACCATGCTTTCCCATTGTGCGCTGGGCAGTCCGTCTTCGGTGCAAACCGTCCATCCGTCGGCTTCGTCTATGAAGACTTCGTAGCTGCCCATGTTTATCATTGGTTCGATGGTGAAGGTCATGCCGGGCACTATCATCATGCCGGTGCCGCGCTTGCCAAAGTGCTCAACGTCGGGCTCTTCGTGAAATTTCACGCCTACGCCATGTCCGCAAAGGTCGCGCACTACACTATAGCCGTTCTTCTCGGCATGTTCTTGTATGGCGGCACCAATATCGCCCAATCGTATCCACGGACGAGCCATCTCTACACCAATGTCGCGACACTCTTTGGCTACTTGTACCAATCGTTGCCATTCGGGTAATACCTTGCCTATCATGAACATACGGCTTGCATCGGAGAAATAGCCTTTGTAGATGGTGGAAACATCTACGTTCAATATATCACCATTGCGCAATACCTCTTTGGTGCTGGGTATGCCGTGACACACTACGTCGTTTATGCTTGTGCAAACACTTTTTGGGAAACCTTCGTAGCCGAAAGGTGCCGGTATGGCATCGTGATCGGTGGTGAAGCAATACACCATTTGGTCGATATCGGCCGTTGTCATACCTTCTTCTATATGTTCGCTCAAGTAATTGAGTAGGGCAGTGTTTATCTTAGCGCTTTCGCGTATGCCGGCCAGTTGTTCGGCGGTGCGAAGCAAGTGGCGCTGAGGCAATCTCACCCCATCGCGCTTGTATTGTTGTATCTTGGCTTCTACCTCGTCCGAGTATCCCTTCGGACAGAAACGCATCTGTTTGCTTTGCTTCTTCATTGTGAAAAAAAAGGATAGTCAGTTTTATTTCCACAAAAATAGAGATAATAATGCAGATGCACAATAATAAATAGAAAGAATTTGTTTATCTTCGCCTCGAAAACAAAACAATTACGAACGATGAGAAAACTACTATTCACTTTATCTGTGTTGGCGTTGCTTTGCACAAGTTGTGCAACAACGCAAAATGCCGGTGCCGTAATGACCGGTGCTGCTATTGGTAATAATGTAGGAGGCACTATTGGTGGCTTGCTTGGCGATGGTAGTGGCGGACGACATGGCGCTTTCCGCGGCTCGTCTATCGGAAGTTTGATAGGTACGGTGGCCGGTGCCGTTATTGCCAACGAAATGACTAAACCTCGCGAAGAGAAAGCACCCGAGGAAGTGCATGCACACCGACGCCCAGCGCAATCGCATGTGCAATCGCTAAATAATGCGCAATTGAAAATTCGCAATATTCGTTTCATCGACCAAAATCGCAATCACACCATCAATTCGCAAGAAGTGTGCAAGATTATTTTCGAAATTGTAAACGAAAGCAATCGTCCGGCGCACAACGTTGTGCCTATTGTAGAAGAGGTTTCGGGCATGAAGCATATTTACATTTCTCCCTCGACAATGATCGAACGCCTTGCACCGCACGATGGCATTCGATACACCGCTACACTCGAATCTGGCAAACGCATTAAAGACGGCCACGCAATAGTTCGCGTAGCTGTGGCGAACGAATACGGTGAAGAAGCCGATTGGCAAGAGTTTGAAATACCTACCCGCCGTTAAGCGGATAGGGCATTGCCCTTCCATGTAAACAAACTTTTATTCCATAAAATAGCACTGAATTGTGCTGATAAATTTAGCCTACTGAGAAAAAATATTTTCCCAGTAGGCTAAATCTTTTTTTGCAACTGGGAAAATAAATCGCTCGTTTTCCTCCTTTTCTCTGTGTAAGGAAATCTTGACGCTATACCTATTTAATAAATAGGATTTCTACTTATCTTAATTATTAATTTGTGTTAAATAATAAGGATTTTAAGCTACTATGTATTGCATAGTACTAAAGTTTAGCATACATTTGTGCCATACAAACTAAACGATACTATAAAATGGATGTAAACAACGTAAAATCGCAGATGCGCAAGGGTATGCTCGAGTATTGCATTTTGTTGTTGCTACACAAGCAACCGGCCTATGCATCGGACATTATCCAAAAGCTAAAAGAGGCGCGACTTATTGTAGTGGAAGGCACCCTTTATCCGCTACTTACTCGCCTTAAAAACGATGCTTTATTAAGCTACGAGTGGGTAGAATCTACACAAGGGCCACCACGCAAATATTATAGGCTGACCGAGGCAGGTGAGCTGTTTTTAGGTGAACTGGAAGCCTCTTGGCGTGAACTCAATGACACCGTTGAACATATAAAATCTATCCACGAATAATAACGTATAAACAAACAACGCATATGAAAAAGACATTTACTATAAACTTATCCGGCACCGTTTATCATATCGATGAAGATGCTTACAACCTGTTGGATAATTACTTAGAAAACCTGAAGCATTACTTCCGCAAAGAGGAGGGAGGCGATGAGATTATCGATGACATTGAAAGACGCATCGCTGAGTTGTGTGCCGAGAAACAATCGTCTGGCAAACAGATAATTACCATCGTAGATGTGGAAGAGATAATTGCTCAAATAGGCAAGCCCGAACAGATGGGTTGCGAAGATAATGATGCCTATTCGCACAACGACAATCATGCTTCTAATCAAACAGAATCTCCTAAAACGCCTCGTCGCCTTTTCCGTAATCCCGACGATGTGGTGATAGATGGTGTGATTAGTGGATTAGCTATCTATTTGGGTGTGGATGTAACTGTTGCGCGTTTACTGACGTTGATTCTCCTTGTTTTAGGATGCGGCACATTGATACCTATTTACATTATTTGTATGATAGTAATTCCGAAAGCAAATACAGCTGCCGAAAAACTAAGTATGCGAGGTGAATCGGTTACCATTGAAAACATTGGTAAAACCGTGACCAATACATTCGACAAAGTGGCCAACGAAGTGAACGATTATGTAAATTCGGACAAGCCGCGTACACATTTGCAAAAGGCAGGCGATGTGTTGATGCGCATCTTCTCGGTAGTGTTGAAGGCGTTTATGATACTGTTTGTCGCAATGATTGTTCCTGTACTTTTTGTATTAGCAATTGCACTCTTTATTTTTGTTATTCTTGCAATTTGGGGGTCATTTCATGGAGGTATTTTAATTCCCACTTTGCAATCTTATGCTATGATTATTTTCGGTATTTTTGCGATAGGAATACCTCTTGCCATTCTTTTGTGGTTGGCACTTGGATGGTTGCTAAAATGGAAACAAAGTACTACTCCTAAATGGGGATTGCTGATACTTTGGATAATAAGTATCGCTTCTTTTTTGGTAATGTATTTGCATCTTGGCGGTGGAATATCCGAAATAAGCTCTGCTATGCAAAGAATGCTGGGACAATTTTTTAATTAGCGTTGCAATTTTATCGTTATCGCACACAATTAATTCAGTTTTTATGCCTTGTATATTATAAATAATGTGTACATTTGCAGCAAATGTAATGCATACGTTGCAAAATGGCAAAGACGATAAAACATCAAGGTGTTATAGAAAATATAGAAGGCTCTCATATACAAGTCCGTATCTTGCAAACATCGGCTTGTGCATCGTGTAGCATCAAGGGACATTGTACCTCGGTTGATGTGGACGAGAAGTTGATAGATGTCTATACAGCGGAGGCCGATACCTATAAAGTGGGCGAATCGGTATGGGTGATGGGCGCTTTGTCCATGGGCATGAAAGCAGTGTTGTTAGCATTTGTGTTGCCCTTGGCGATTTTGGTAACTGCATTATTTATTTTGATGAATATACAGGAAGACGAACTATATGCCGTAGCAGGCTCAATAGTTTGTCTTTCTGCTTATTATATAGTTTTGCGCTTGCTATGCAAAAGCGTATGGAAGGGCGAGTTTACCTTCTACCTTGAACGAGAAACAAATAATATAAATAATTAATAAATTAACTTTTACTATGAATGTAATTCTGATTGCTGTAATTTCGTTAGGAGCTATTGCCTTGGTGCTTGCTGCCGTGCTCTATGTAGCTTCTAAGAAATTCGCTGTGTATGAAGATCCGCGTATTGCGCAGGTAAGCGAAGTCTTACCACAAGCCAACTGCGGTGGATGCGGTTATCCTGGTTGTAGCGGATTTGCCGATGCGTGTGTTAAGGCAGGTTCGTTGGAAGGCAAACTTTGTCCCGTTGGTGGACAACCAGTGATGGAGAAGATTGCCGAAATCTTAGGATTGGCCGCCGAAGTATCTGAACCAAAGGTTGCTGTGGTTAGATGTAACGGAACTTGTGCAAACCGCCCACGATTAAATCAGTACGATAGTGCAAAAAGTTGCGCTATTGCGGCTGCTCTTTATGGTGGTGAAACAGGTTGTAGCTTCGGATGTTTGGGATGTGGCGATTGCGTTGCCGCATGTCAATTCGGTGCTATCAAGATGAATGAAGAAACAGGTATTCCTGAAGTGGACGAAGCAAAATGTACCGCTTGTGGCGCTTGCGTAAAAGCATGTCCAAAGAACATTATTGAAATTCGCCCAACAGGAAAGAAATCGCGTCGCATCTACGTACAATGTGTGAACAAGGATAAGGGCGCAGTTGCTCGTAAAGCTTGTACAGTAGCTTGTATCGGTTGCGGTAAGTGTGTGAAAGTATGTGCTTTCGAAGCTATTACACTCGAAAACAACTTGGCATACATTGACTATAACAAGTGTAAGTCGTGCCGCAAGTGTGAAGAAGCTTGTCCACAAGGTTCAATCATCGCATTGAATTTCCCTCCTCGCAAACCTAAAGCAGAAGGCGAAGCAGTAGCAGCAAAACCTACCGCCAAACCAGCTGAAGCCCCCGCTCAAACAGTTGAAACTCCTGCAGTTGAAACAAAGCCAGCAGCAGAGGCATAACCTTAATATGTAAATCGTAAAAACTAAGAAATATGAAGTTGAAGACATTTTCAATTGGTGGTGTTCATCCACACGAAAATAAACTTTCAGCTCATCAGCCGATACAAGTAGCAGAAGTGCCCGCAAAAGCTGTTATCCTTCTTGGACAACACATTGGTGCACCCGCAAAACCTATTGTAGCAAAAGGCGATGTAGTGAAAGTAGGTACAAAAATCGCCGAACCTGGTGGTTTCGTATCAGCAGCTATTCACTCTTCTGTAAGTGGAAAGGTTGCCAAAATTGATTCGATTATCGATGCAAGCGGTTATGCTAAACCAGCTATATTTATTGATGTAGAAGGCGACGAATGGGAAGAAACAATCGATCGTAGCGAAACATTGGTAAAAGAGTGTACGCTGACTTCCGAAGAAATCGTAAAGAAAATTGCTGATGCCGGTATCGTAGGTTTGGGTGGCGCTTGTTTCCCTACACAAGTGAAACTTTGTCCGCCTCCTGCATTCAAAGCAGAATGCGTCATTATCAATGCTGTAGAGTGTGAGCCATACTTAACAGCCGACCATCAATTGATGCTTGAACATGCCGAAGAAATCATGGTAGGTGTAAGCATTTTGATGAAGGCAGTAAAAGTGAACAAAGCATTCATTGGTATTGAAAACAATAAGCCCGATGCTATTCAATTGATGTCGAAGGTAGCAGAATCGTATCCAGGTATCGAAGTAGTACCTTTGAAGGTGAAGTATCCACAAGGTGGTGAAAAACAATTGATTGATGCTATTACTAAACGACAAGTTGCAAGCGGTGCATTGCCTATCTCAACCGGTGCAGTTGTGCAAAACGTTGGTACAGCATTTGCCGTATATCAAGCCGTTCAAAAGAACAAACCATTGTTCGAACGTATCATTACTGTTACAGGTAAGTCGCTTGCCAAGCCATCAAACTTCTTGGCTCGTATCGGTACTCCTATGAAGCAACTTATTGATGCTTGTGGTGGTCTTCCCGAAGATACAGGTAAGATTATCGGTGGTGGCCCAATGATGGGTAAAGCGTTGGTTAATACAGAAGTACCTACAGCAAAAGGTAGTTCGGGTATCCTAATCATGAATCAGAAAGAAGCTAAACGCGGTGAAGCACAAACTTGTATCCGTTGTGCTAAGTGCGTAAGCGCTTGTCCTATGGGATTGGAATCTTATTTGTTGGGATTGTTGGCCGAACGTAACGACTTCGAAGGCATGGAAAAGGCAAAGGTGATGGATTGTATTGAATGTGGCTCATGCCAATTCACTTGTCCGGCCAATCGTCCTTTGTTGGATTATTGCCGCTATGGTAAGAATAAAGTAGGTGCTATAATACGTGCACGTCAAGCAAAATAAAATTGAATATTATGGGAAATAAATTATTTATATCTAATTCGCCCCACGTACATAGTGGTGATAGCGTAAAGAAGAATATGTATGGCGTGCTCATTGCACTCGTACCTGCTTTTATCGCATCGCTTGTTGTGTTTGGAATGGGTGCGTTGATTGTTACGCTCACCTCTGTTGCAGCTTGCGTTTTCTTCGAGTGGGCTATCGTGAAGTTCTTATTAAAGAAAGATACTTGTACCGTATGTGATGGCTCGGCTATCCTTACCGGTGTATTGTTGGCTTTCAACTTGCCATCTAACTTACCTCTTTGGATTATCATCATTGGTGCTTTGTTTGCCATTGGAGTAGGTAAGATGTCGTTTGGAGGTTTGGGTTGCAATCCTTTCAATCCAGCATTGGTAGGTCGTGTGTTCTTGTTGCTTTCATTCCCTGTTCAGATGACCTCTTGGCCAGTAGCTGCTCAGTTCGATGCAACAACAGCCGCCACACCATTGGCACTTATCAAAGCAGGTAATTTCGAAGCATTGCCCGACACACTTTCATTGTTGCTCGGTAATGGTGCTGCTGGTGTTGGTGCCGGATGTATCGGTGAAGTTAGTGAATTGGCGTTGATTATTGGTCTTATCTACATGTTGTGGAAGAAGATTATCACATGGCACGTTCCTGTATCTATCCTTTTGACAGTATTTGTATTTGCAGGTATCATGCATTGGATTAATCCAACAGAATTTGCATCTCCACTATATCACTTGGCATCAGGTGGTTTGTTGTTGGGCGCTTGCTTTATGGCAACCGATTATGTTACTTCTCCGATGAACCATAGAGGTATGTTGATATATGGCGTTTGCATTGGTTTGTTGACCGTTATCATCCGTCTGTTTGGTGCTTATCCAGAAGGTATGTCGTTCGCTATTCTTATTATGAATGCGTTCACTCCGCTCATCAACACTTATGTTAAACCTAAACGATTTGGGGAGGTAGTGAAGAAATGAAAAAGTTAGAATCATCATTAAAGAATATGTTGCTGGTGCTTACAGGCATTACTGCTATCTGTGTAGCTTTGCTGGCTTATGTAAATGAATTGACTAAGGAGCCTATTGCGCAAGCCAATGCCAAAACATTGAGCGATGCAGTGAAAGCTGTTGTGCCAGGTTTTGACAATGACCCTATTGCTGAAAAGAAAGTGCAAATGGTAGATGGCGTTGAGTATGCCGTTTATCCAGCTTCGAAGGGTGGCGAATTTATTGGTGCTGCCGTTGAATCGAAAGCAATGGGATTTGGTGGCGACTTGAAGGTGTTGGTAGGTTTCGATGCACAAGGAAACATTATCGACTACTCGTTGTTGTCGCATGCAGAAACTCCAGGACTTGGCTCGAAGGCCGATATTTGGTTTAAAAAGGGAGAAAAGGGTGATATTACCGGTAAGAATCCTGGTGAAACACCGTTGACCGTGACTAAAGATAATGGTCAGATTGATGCTATAACTGCCTCTACCATTACATCACGTGCATTCTTGAATGCTGTGAATTTGGCTTATGCTGCCTATGATGGACAGAACGAAGCCGATGGAGTTTCGGGTGCTACACAGAAGAATGTTGAACAACCAACTGAAGAAACTGCCGCAGCAGATTCTACCAGTGTTAATTAAAGAAAGGAGTATAAAGATATGAATAACTTTAAAGTATTGATGAATGGTATCATCAAAGAAAATCCTACGTTTGTGCTCCTGTTAGGTATGTGTCCTACGTTGGGTACTACTTCTTCGGCTATTAACGGTATGGGTATGGGCTTGGCTACTATGTTTGTATTGGTATGTTCAAACGTAGTTATTTCGGCCATTAAGAATTTGATTCCCGACATGGTTCGTATTCCCTCTTTCATCGTAGTTATTGCATCGTTTGTAACTTTGTTGCAGATGATGATGCAAGCATACGTTCCCGATTTATATGCTACTCTCGGTTTGTTCATTCCGCTGATTGTAGTAAACTGTATCGTGTTGGGTCGTGCCGAAGCTTTTGCTGCTAAGAATGGTCCTCTTGCATCAGCTTTCGATGGCTTGGGTATGGGACTTGGTTTTACATTGGCTTTGACACTTCTCGGTGCTGTTCGCGAATTCTTAGGAACAGGTAAAATCTTCGATCTTGCTATCATGCCCGAAGAATATGGTATGTTGGTATTCGTACTTGCTCCTGGTGCCTTTATCGCTTTGGGCTATTTGATTGCACTTATCAACAGCATGAAGAAAGCATAACATTTAAAACAGAAGAATTATGGAATATATATTGATATTTATCTCGGCAATCTTTGTAAACAACATCGTGTTGTCGCAATTCTTGGGTATTTGTCCATTCTTAGGTGTATCTAAGAAAGTAGATACTGCATTGGGTATGTCGGCTGCAGTAGCATTTGTGCTTACCATTGCTACTATTGTAACTTTCCTTATCCAAAAGTTTGTGCTCGATGCTTTTGATTTGGGCTACTTGCAAACCATTACCTTTATTCTTGTTATTGCAGCTTTGGTGCAAATGGTAGAAATCGTGTTGAAGAAGGTTTCTCCTGCGCTTTATCAAGCTTTGGGCGTATTCTTGCCTTTGATTACAACAAACTGCTGTATCCTTGGTGTAGCTATTTTGGTTATCCAAAAGGATTACGATTTGTTGACTGGTGTGGTTTATGCTATTTCTACTGCATTGGGATTTGGTTTGGCATTGACTTTGTTTGCCGGTCTTCGCGAACAAATGAGTTTGGTTAAGGTTCCTAAGGGTATGCAAGGAACACCAATTGCTTTGATTACCGCAGGATTGCTTGCAATGGCCTTTATGGGATTTTCTGGTGTAGTAAAAATTTAATCTTTATATTTTGTTTTAAAATATTTTGTTTATATTTGCACAAATGAAACAAAGAATATTAGTAACAGGTGGTACCGGATACATTGGCTCGCATACAGTAGTCGAACTACAAAATGCGGGATATGAGGTTGTTATCATTGATAACCTTGCAAATTCTAATGCCGATGTAGTCGATAATATTGAAAAGGTAACAGGCATTCGTCCTATTTTTGAAAAGTTGGATTGTCTTGATTTTCAAGGTTTGGATAATTTATTCTCCAAATATACCGGAATAAAGGCAATTATCCATTTCGCAGCAAGTAAGGCTGTAGGCGAATCGGTAGAAAAACCTTTATTATATTATCGTAATAACTTGGTGTCGCTAATCAATTTGCTCGAGTTGATGCCTAAACATGGTGTAGAGGGTATTGTATTCTCTTCTTCATGTACCGTTTATGGTCAACCAGACGAATTGCCAGTTACAGAAAATGCTCCAACAAAGAAGGCAGAATCGCCTTATGGTAATACCAAGCAGATAAATGAGGAAATTGTACGCGATGTAGTAACATCGGGTGCTCCAATCAATGCCATCCTATTGCGCTATTTCAATCCGATTGGTGCTCATCCTTCTGCTTTATTGGGTGAATTGCCTAATGGAGTACCACAAAATCTGATTCCTTTCCTTACACAAACTGCTATTGGTATTCGCGAAAAGCTGAGTGTATTTGGTAATGACTACAATACACCCGATGGCTCTTGTATTCGCGATTATATCAATGTAGTCGATTTGGCAAAAGCGCACGTTATTGCTATCAATCGCATTTTGGAAAAGAAACAGAAGGAACAAGTTGAAGTATTTAATATCGGTACAGGTCGTGGCTTGTCGGTTCTTGAATTGATTCATGCTTTTGAAGAATCAACAGGAGTGAAACTAAACTACCAAATTGTTGGTCGTCGTGCCGGTGATATAGAACAGGTTTGGGCTAATCCTGATTATGCAAATAATGAATTGGGATGGAAAGCAGAAACCAGTATAGAAGACACGTTGCGTTCGGCTTGGAATTGGCAAGTGAAGCTTCGTGAAAGAGGTATTCAATAAGAATCCTAAAATAAATAATTCTATAGGAAAACAATTACCTCGTTGTAATTGTTATATGATTCGAGTTGATGGGAGATCGGGTATGTTTGAATATACGAAATCACTACTTATGCCACACTTTGGTATAGACAATTCGATTTCATAGTAGTTTTGTCGTGTTTTATTTTGTGTTTGTGTTGTTAATAAGCCTTGTCGTGAGACAAGGCTTATTTCTTTTTTTACTATCTTTGTCCCATCCTAATTGAATTATAATGAAAAAAGTAGCACTAATTACAGGTATAACCGGTCAAGACGGTTCTTTCTTGGCAGAGTTCTTAATAGAAAAAGGATACGAAGTACATGGCATTATCCGTCGTTCATCTTCTTTTAATACAGCCCGTATCGAACATCTTTATTTGGATGAGTGGGTGCGTGATATGAAGAAACAACGATTGGTAAATTTGCATTATGGCGATATGACAGATAGCAGTTCGTTGATTCGTATCATACAAACTGTACAACCCGACGAAATCTACAATTTGGCCGCTCAAAGCCATGTCAAAGTATCGTTCGATGTGCCGGAATATACAGCAGAAACCGATGCCGTAGGAACACTACGTATGCTCGAGGCTGTCCGTATCCTTGGCATGGAAAAGAAAACAAAAATCTATCAGGCCTCTACTTCCGAACTTTATGGTAAAGTGCAAGAGGTGCCACAAAGCGAAACCACACCATTCTATCCTCGAAGCCCATATGGTGTAGCAAAGCAATATGGTTTTTGGATTACTAAAAACTATCGTGAAAGTTATGGCATGTTTGCAGTGAATGGCATCCTATTCAATCACGAAAGTGAGCGTCGTGGCGAAACATTTGTTACACGTAAAATCACATTGGCAGCTGCTCGTATAGCGCAAGGTTTTCAAGATAAACTTTACCTTGGTAATTTGGATGCTCGTCGCGATTGGGGCTATGCAAAGGATTATGTAGAGTGCATGTGGCTGATTATGCAACACGATGTTCCCGAAGATTTTGTAATTGCTACAGGCGAGATGCATACCGTTCGTGAATTTGCTACATTGGCTTTCCGTGAAGTAGGCATAGAATTGGTATGGCAAGGAGTTGGAGTAGAGGAGAAGGGTATTGACAGTGCTACCGGTAAGGTTTTGGTAGAGGTGGATCCGAAATATTTCCGTCCTTGCGAAGTGGAACAATTGTTGGGTAACCCAACGAAAGCTAAGCAACTATTGGGTTGGAATCCTACTAAAACCAGTTTCCAAGAATTGGTAAAGATTATGGCTGCAAACGATATGCGCTTTGTTAAGAAACTCTATTTGAGAAATCAAGCAGATAATGAAGAAGGATGCTAAAATATATGTAGCTGGTCATCGAGGTATGGTAGGTAGCGCCATTGTGCGCGAGTTGCTTCGTCAAGGATATACAAATATCATTACTCGCACGCATAAAGAACTTGATCTTACTCGGCAGGATGCCGTAGAATGTTTCTTTGCTGCCGAAAAACCCGAATATCTCTTTCTTGCAGCAGCAAAAGTGGGTGGTATTGTAGCTAATCAAACAGCTTTGGCCGACTTTATGTACGAGAATATGATGATGGAGATGAACGTTATCCATTCTGCATGGACAAACGGGTGTAAGAAGTTGCTGTTCTTAGGTTCATCGTGCATCTATCCTAAGTTTGCACCGCAACCTATGCCCGAAAGTTGCTTGTTGACTTCTGCGTTAGAGCCAACTAACGAAGCCTATGCATTGGCTAAGATTAGCGGATTGAAGTATTGTGAATACTTGAATCGTCAATATGCTACAGATTTCATTTCGGTAATGCCTACCAATCTATATGGGCCAAACGATAATTACCATCCTACACATAGCCATGTGTTGCCAGCATTGATTCGTCGTTTTCACGAAGCAAAAGAGGCT
>JAGBWA010000097.1 GCA_017630035.1 Bacteroides sp. | reverse complement strand
AGCCGAAGGATACGAATTTAAACTAATATAAAAAAAACAGGCGTTGCGAGCTCGCAACGCCTGTTTTTTTTATATTAGTTTAAATTCGTATCCTTCGGCTTGTAGATACTCTATTGCACGGGGAAGTGCATATTGCAGGTTGCCTTTATTCCACGATTTAAGCGAATCGTGGAAGGTAATGATAGAGCCATTGCGCACATACTTCTTTACTTTATTGAACACCTGCTCGCCATTCAATCGCTTGCTATAGTCGCGCGTTACAAGGTCCCACATCACAATTTTATAATATTTGCGCAAGGCGGCAAATTGTCGCGGCCCCATATAACCATGCGGCGGACGGAATAGTGGCGGACGCATGGCTTTGTCCAACAATGCCTCATCCTTTTCCAACTCCAATGCCATTTGACGCACCTTTTCGGCATTCTCCAAATAGGATTCGGCTTTATGTTCAAAGCCGCGAATGTGGTTGAAGGTGTGGTTACCAACGCGATGTCCGCGTCTCAACACCTCGCGAAACTCATCGGGATGCTTCCGTACATTGTCGCCCACCATGAAGAAAGTAGCCTTAATCTGGTACTTGTCCAGCACGTCGAGCACCCAAGGTGTCACTACCGGAATAGGACCATCGTCGAAGGTTAAGTAAACCGCCTTCTCCTTCGGATTGATGCGCCATAGCGTACCCGGATAAAGCTTTCTGACTATTGCTGGTGGTTGTTCTATAAACATTGTTTCTTCTTGCTTTTTATCCCTCTATACGTGCTACACAAAGGTCGTATAGCTCGTCGAGCTTGGTTTCGTATGCCTCGGTCAAATCGGATTGATACTTCTTCATTGTCTTGATTTCTGTATTCAGCAACGGCAAGTGATACTCTATCAAATCGTATTGTGAAATGTAGAAGTGTTGCTCGTCCAAACTCAAGTACCAAACGATGTATTCAACCGCCTTATCGGCCAATGCCTTCATAATGCTATCTGCCTTTTCGCGTTCGCCCAATCTGTAGTATAGCTCGGCCATTTGCATGGAGTAGTTATCCCAATCGTACGGTACGTTATAGGCAGGAATCATCTTCTCTACATAGTCGAGCACCTCTTTTGCCTTGTCGCGCTTGCCTTCTCTCATCAGTTGTTCGGCCAGCTGAACATAGATGCGGCGGTGTGTATAGCACATGCGCATCACGTTTTCGTCGAGGTAGATGCCCGGCTTTTCAACGCCACCAAACTTAAACTTATGCATCAAGTTGTCGTAGCTCTTTTCGGTATCCACGAAGATATTGTTCTTCGAGCTAAGTTCGAATGGTGTGAAGCGGTAGGCCAATCCTTCTTGCACAAAGTTCTTTGCCATGCCCAACTGATTGTCTTCACCCACACTTACGGCAATGTAAAGCGGACGTTCCCAGTTTGTATTGGCCAAGAGTTCCAACATCATCAGTTCGCTCTTGTACAACACACGCTTACCCTTCAAGGAGATATATACATAGTCGGGGATTGAATCGCTTGGCATGTACATACCGCTTCTGCGCACCGCCTCCTTATCCACCTTCATGTAGATGGTATCGGTAGGAATCACTTTCAATTCGCTATCCTTTGCGTTGCGCACCCAATGGTTCAAGATATTTTGTATTTCGAATGGATTTTCACCAAACTCCTTCTGCACGTTCACCAACACCTCTGGTTTACCGTCCAACGCTTGTTTTTCGGCCTCCTTATATATATTCTTGATGCTCTCTTCGTATTCGGGCACCACTTGCACATAGTCGTTCACCCACTCATCGTACTCGCTATGATCCCATGTTATAGGCAATGCAGGCGATTCGTGTGCCGGTCGTTTCATTTGGTCGATGTACCAATCGGTTTGCAGATACGAGAGGTTGCAAGTGCGTGTATCGGGACGGAAGCCTTCTACATCTTGGTTGTACCACAATGGGAAGGTATCATTATCGCCATTGGTAAAGATGATAGGATTGCCACTCTCTTGCAACGACATCAAGTAATTTTGTCCGAAGTCGCGCGCCACATAGCGTCCGCTACGGTCGTGGTCGTCCCAGTTTTGTGCCGCCATTTGTATAGGAATAAGCACACAGATTATGGTAGCAACCGGTGCCGCTACCTTCTCTGGCAACTTAGCATAGTGCTTCAGCAATTGCACCAATCCGGCTACACCCATACCAATCCAGATAGCAAATGCGTAGAACGAACCTGCATAAGCATAGTCGCGTTCGCGTGGTTGTGCCGGTGTTTGGTTCAAGTAGAGCACAATGGCAATACCCGTCATAAAGAATAGGAAGAACACCACCCAGAATTGTTGTATGCCGCGTTGTCCGCGATAGGCTTGCCACAACAAGCCGAGCAATCCGAGCAATAGGGGTAATCCGTAGTACACGTTTCGTCCTTTGTTCTCCTTCAGTTCGGTAGGAAGCAACTCTTGGTTTCCCACGAGTATGTTATCAATGAAGTCGATACCCGTAATCCAGTTTCCATGTTCAATTTCGCCCGAACCTTGAATATCGTTTTGTCTTCCCACGAAGTTCCACATGAAGTATCGCCAATACATCCAGTTCAGCTGATAGGTAAAGAAGAACTTGATGTTCTCCCATTGCGTAGGCATCTTCACCATTACCATCTCGCCGCACTTATCGTAAGGCACCTGATGTCCTTTTATCTCCATCCAGCTTTCGTAAAGTTGCGGATGAGTGCCCGCCGAACTATACATACGTGGGAAGAACATGTTTTGTGCATACTCATATTCTATGCGAAGAGGCGATTCTACATATTTATCTCCCTCGCGCACCCATTTCATCGGTGTTTTCTTGCGTGGTTCGCAATAGCCGTTTTTCACGTCGAGCGCCACCTCCGAAGTATAGGCAGGGCCATAGAATAGCGGACGAGTACCATACTGTTCGCGTCCTAAGTATTCGCCCAGCGTAAAGATATCCTCGGGCGAGTTTTGATCCATCGGCGTATTGGCCATAGAGCGTATCACGATGAGTGCATAGCTTGAATAACCTATCACGATGAGCAGTGTGCAAAGCAACGTAGTGTTCAGTGTGCGAGCAGAGATGCGCCATGCCTCCTTCATCTTCTCTTGATTCTTCGGATTCAAGTACACCCACAACAAGGCAATTACCACCATACCGATAACTACGGCCGTAGTACCATGTCCATAGAAAGGAATACCCAGCATAGCAATGCTTACGATAAACGAGATAGCCATGCGCAACTTACTCTTCTCTTGTTGGCTTTCGTACACACCCCAAATAAGGGCGGCCGCCAACAGTACGATATAGAGCAACACACCCGTGTTGAAGGGCAATCCCAAAGTGTTTACACAAAGCAATTCCACCCATCCGGCCACCTTTACAATGCCTGGTACAATACCATAAAGCACCACCGCCACCAGCACGGCACTAACCGCCAACGCCATGAGCGACCCCTTGGCATTTGCGTTGGGCACCTTCTTAAAGTAGTACACCAAGACAATAGCAGGCAAGCAAAGCAAGTTCAGCAAGTGAACACCGATACTCAATCCGGTGAGGTAGGCAATCAAGATAAGCCAGCGGTCGCTATGCGGTTCGTCCGCTACATCCTCCCACTTCAGTATCAGCCAGAAAACCACCGCCGTAAACAAGCTGGAGAAGGCATACACCTCGCCTTCGACGGCCGAGAACCAGAAGGTATCACTGAATGTATAGGCCAATGCGCCTACCACACCGCTACCCATAATGGTTATCATCTTTCCCAAGCTGAGTTTCTCTTCATCTTTCACCACCAACTTGCGCACCAAGTGCGTAATGCTCCAAAATAGGAACAAGATACATGCACCACTCATCATGGCGCTCATCAAATTCACCATCTTGGCCACCTGCGTAGTGTCCGAAGCAAATTGCGTGAAGAGGTTGGCCACCAACATAAAGAATGGTGCGCCGGGCGGATGTCCCACCTCCAATTTATATCCTGTAGTGATGAATTCGCCACAATCCCAAAAACTGGCCGTAGGCTCAATAGTTAAGCAATATACGGTCGTTGCAATAAGGAAAACGACCCAACCCGTTAGGTTGTTAATGAGTTTATACTGTTTCATGTTGCTGATATTTCTACTTTTAGCCCGCAAAGATAGTGCAAGCCGAGAGGAGAACAAAATAAATTAAGATTTATTTTCATTCCAAGGGTCAGCCTATCTTATTTTATCCAATTATACACATTTTATAACAAAAAGCGAGTAGCTCAGTTTTGGAAACAAATAAATTTCATACATTTGCTTAAAAAATAGATAACTATGAAAAGAATACTCCTTATCTCAGCTATGCTAATGAGCTGCATGCTTGGCTTGCATGCTCAATTGAAACTTGCCTCGCTCGTAGGCGACAACATGGTACTTCAACAACAAACCGATGCTCGCCTTTGGGGATGGGCAAAAGCTGGCGATAAGATTACCGCCACCACCTCGTGGAATGGCGAAACCGTGCAAACAACCGCCAACAAAGAGGGCCTATGGATACTTAGCGTATCAACTCCTCAAGCTAGTTTCACTCCCTACGAAATCACCATCTCCGATGGCAAAACCCCGGTTACCCTAACAAATATTCTGATAGGCGAAGTATGGCTGGCCGGTGGACAAAGTAACATGGAGATGCCACTGAAAGGCTTCAGCGGATGTTGCATCAAGGATGGTTTGCAAGAAGCCATCGAAGCCGCCAACTATCCCTATGTTCGCATGCACACCATTCCCAAAGCCAAGAGTTGGGAGGTAGTGGCTGATGCTGGTAGCCAATGGCAACTCCCCACACTTTCGGCGGCAATGGAAATGAGCGCCACCGCTTGGTTCTTCGCCAAGAACCTCAGTCAGGCACTTCACGTCCCCGTGGGCATTGTCAACTGCTCGTATGGCGGCACCCGTGTAGAGAGTTGGTTGCCTCGTCACATTCTCGAAACCTACCCCGACATCGACCTCACCCCTGAAGGACTTGGCAAATATCCCGACTGGGAAACACCTTTGATGATGTACAACGCCATGTTCCCCACCGTTACTCGCTACACCTATAAAGGCATTATCTGGTATCAAGGTTGCTCCAATGTAGGTTCACACACACCCTACGCCCAACGCCTTGCCACCATGGTAACCCATTGGCGCGAACAACTCGCTTTGGGCGACATACCTTTCTATTATGTCGAAATAGCCCCTTACGACTACGATAGTGCGGTTCAAGACGAGCAATCGGCCTACCTACGCGAAGCACAGTACAAAGCACAAAGCCTCATCCCTAATAGCCAAATGATAGGCACCAACGACCTTGTCGAACCATACGAACGCTTCAACATCCATCCACGTCGTAAAGCCGAAGTAGGCCAACGCCTCTCCTATGTAGCTTTGAACAAAACCTATGGCATGAAGCAAATCTATTGCGAAAACCCCACCTATAATGGTGATTTCAGCGTGAAAGGCAACGAAGTATTTTTAGGTTTCAACAACCTGGATATGGGCATCTGCCGCAATTATCAGCTCGAAGGTTTCGAAGTAGCGGGTGAAAACCGCATCTTCCACCCAGCCGACTCTGTTTGGATTCGTTGGGAAACCAACCATGCCGTAGTTTCCAGCAAGCAAGTGCCCAAGCCGGTAGCCGTTCGCTATTGCTTCCGCGACTTCCAAATAGGCAACTTCATCGGTGGCAACGAACTACCCTTGATACCTTTCCGTACGGATAATTGGTAGTAAACGATTGTTGTATTGTTAGTAGTTAAACACCCATATGGGAATGCCTTTTTCTTGTGCTATATCAATCATATGCTTTGTCCCACTTGATTTTCCATCCCAAAATGCGATAAGATGAGTTGCTATACTTAGCATATCTTCATTTCTCAAAAAACCTGCGATGCGTGGATATGATTTCCAATTGGCTGGGAAAAGGATTTTTGTCAAATTATGCTCATCCGCATAACGGATGGCAAAGGTATCTGCACCCTTTGCCATCCCTGAGATAATTTTGATATCCCTCTTTTCGAAATTAGTAGAATTGTAGAATAAATCGTTCAGTTTTTCGCACATATACTCATAATTCTCAAAGTCACGTCCCCCCGCTATAATTACTCGACTTGCTTCCTTATAATCATTAAGATATTTTTCGCTCAAATTCAAACAGTATGCTTCTTTAAAATCCATACTACTCCGCTGCTTTAAAATTGAAAATAGGTTTGATGATATTTACAACATCAACAGCATCTGCGATATTGTCGATTATTTCATCCATTGGCTTATATACCATTGGTGATTCGTCTTTAGTTGCTTCGGTAATAGTCTCGCTATATATACCATTCATGGATTGTTCGAAATCATCTATGCTGATTAGTTTGAAAGCCTGGCTTCGGCTCATTACTCGTCCGGCACCATGTGGAGCAGAAAAGTTCCAATCCTCATTTCCTTTGCCGATACAGATTAAAGAACCGTCACGCATATTCATCGGAATGATGCACTTTTCATCTTTTCGGGCAGAAATGGCACCTTTACGGATGATATTGTCATCGCCTATGTAGTTGTGGACACTCTCAAATGATTCATTTGTTACATCTGCATATCCACCTTCTATTAAAAAGTCGAGAAGTAAATCTACGATAAGTTTACGATTGATTACCGCCCACCGTTGGCATAGGCGCATATCGTGAAGATAATCCTCACGAAAACCACCCTCCAAATAAGATAATTCTGCCGGGATGGTTGGCTTACGCATTTTGAATGAATTATGCAGATTACGGATAACTTCCTTTAATTCATTCTTCCTACCCATCTGCTTGTATTCGGCAATTAGACGATTCTGTTCCTCCACCATTTCTGCCCAACCCGATTGACATTTTACAGCCAACTTCTGATATATCTCGGCCACTTGTTTGCCAAGGTTACGGCTACCTGTATGTACCACCAAGTAATACATGCCCTGTTCATCCTTGTCTAATTCAATGAAGTGATTCCCTCCGCCCAATGTACCGATGGATTTGTCAAGCCGTTTTACATCCTTCAATTCACGATAACAACGAATTTGGCGAATGATGCTTTTGGCTTCGCTATACCTCTCCATATATTTCTGTGGCAATGGCATATAATCATCACTTCGATGATTTCTGCCCGAAGGTATCGCTTTTAATATATATTCATTCAAAGCATGGAAGTCAATCCCCTTTAAGCATCTGAAAGGTTGCACCAATATACCACAACCTATGTCCACACCTACAATATTGGGAATCACTTTATCTCCCAAATTGCCAGTAAAGCCAATTACACATCCTGCACCGGCATGGACATCAGGCATGATGCGAATCTTGCAATTACTGAATACATCAATAGACAACAATTGCTTAATTTGTCCAACGGCACTTTCCTCCACATTATCCGTGAAGAGTTTTACATCATATCCCTCGATTGTTTTCATTTTATTTAGTTTAGACCAATGCTCATTTCAATCCATTCTCTAACAACCGAAACCCATTCACCACCTATAGGAATAAGGTTAAGAATCAACAACATTATTGATTGACCTATTGTGAATATGCATAGGACTTTAAGCATCCTATGCATAGATTTGTATTTATCCATAGCTCCTCTCAGATTTTCTCTAAAGTGAGTATATCAACTTATAATCTCTGATAGAATTTGTTTCTTGCGTTGCTCAACAATCTCATTCCATAAGCGTGAGTTTTGAAGTTTTGCTGCAGGTATATACTCTTTATATCGTTCGTAGAACTCTATTGCCGAATCACTTGAAAACAAATTATTGTTATAACCATCAATAACCGAGTCCCAATCCCATTTGTCTGCAAATTTTTCTAAAAGTTGATTAGTGATTGAATAATTATTAGATAATTCACTCCAATTCCACTTTTCTTTGAATGTCTCAATACAATTTTCTGTTAATGTCTTTTCATCCGCATACCTAGATAATTTATCCCAATTTATACGATGTTTAAATTTCTGTAGCATTGGAATTGTCCATAAAATATTTCTATTTCCAGACAATTCTTGCCAATCAATCTTATCCTGGAACTTTTCCAATAAAGCCTCTGTCCAGTTTAGATCACTCGAAAGTTCTTTCCATGCACCTTCATCTGCAATACGTTGCATAAAGTCATTACTCAATGTTTTTGTTGCCATAATTACAATATTTTAGTGAAACAATCAATTAACTGATGCAAAGTTATGGCAGAGTTATGCAGTTTGAGGACATAAGTTAATGAATAGATGATATTTTTTTTAATTATGCGATAGGGTCAGGACAATATTTATGTCTTTGGCATTTTTTACATTCACCCCCTCGCCAAACTTTGTCAAATTCTTCAATAGCTGCATTTACTATATCCGATGCATCTGTTATGATTCCAGCCTCAAAATTTCTTCGATAAGGCGACTTCATTCCCATGCCAGCACCAGTAAGATTTGCACTACCTACATAGCATATCTTTTGGTCAATGACTATAATTTTGAAATGAACTCGCGGACACATCACCCTTTCAAGCATCTTTACTAATCGAGGATAGCGGTCAAAGTCCTCCCGAAAGTTCGGTCCCGGTTCTTTGGCATGGATTAAGCGTATTTCCACTCCTCTCCCAATCAATTCAGCCAGTATGCCTAAAAACGGTTTTTCAACTCTTCCTTGAATCACATATAAATCTTTGATATCGGCTGTACCAATCCATAATGAACGCTTAGCTTGGGTTGCTAAGTTTAATACAATATCATAATGTGATATATCAGATATGAAATTCAGCATAATTATTGAGAAAAAATGTCATAGTAAGGTTGAATATCCCGTTTTCTTTGTAATAGTCCTACGCTCTGTTGCATGAGTGATGATCTACGATTGTCATTCACATCCCACAATGTATTATGAGATGCAAATTCTGTAAGGTTATTATACAAATCCCACATCATAATATCGCTCTTAGCCTTTGAAATTGGTAAATGACTCCCATAACCATGTTCTTCGTATTGATTCAATAATCTGGAATATGGCATTAATTGCTCTGCAAGATCGTCTGGTGCCCCATGACGGGTTAGAAGTTTTCTACCACAATATACTTCGTTTAATGAGGCTGGAGTCTGTGAAGCTGTTTGAGCTATTTCCTTCATTCGGTTCAAATTATGTGTAATTAAACTTGATCTTTTCGGAGAATTGATGAACTCCATTATTCTATGGTCATCTAAATTTTGTATACGGCTTAATGAATGTTCTACTGTTTCAAAAGCGCCATTAGTGCACGCCAATCGAACATAGTAGTTGCCAACCTCAATTTCTCCAAGATTCCATTTTATATAAAATCCGTTTGATAAAAATTCATCGTTGTCAAAGAAAACATCATATTTTGGATGTATGGGGCTAAGACGTGCTGTTATGCCATAAATACCATTATGGGAGCTTTCTATAGCCTCTATTTCATAACTATGTTTATCAATGAACATTTCCAATAAGTTGAAATAACTCTCCATTGGTATGACCTGACCTTTCAAAGGTACAATTCCATCAACGATTAACTCCTTTGAATTTGCAATTAATGCAAAACTTGTTGGCTTATCTACACAGTTCGCCATTGCAAGGCTGTTTCGTAAGTTGACAATGGCATCTGTTCCGAAAGTTTCTTCCAATCCTTTTCGTTGCATTGAGGGTAGTCCAATCAGTTTATCCAATTGATTCTGAACTGCCGATGAAACAGCAATAGAAGTTTCACCTATACGATAATAATTGTCTCTTTCGGCAACCAATTCCTCTTTAGATAAGACTATAAAAGGTTCTTGTTCATTCAGGTAGTTTGCTTTACATCTTAAGAAATTGCTACTTGTCATCATCTTTTATATTATTAAAAAGTTTATTGAATTTATCTGCATATTCATGAAGTTGAGAGCTTACTTCGCTTTGTAGTCTTCTTAATTTGCAATCATTCTCATACCGTTCCTCATCATAAAAAACATCACCGGTTTGACTTAAATTATAATAGAGCTTTACTCCAACATCACCCCTACGATGTTTGGAGAATGTTACATATCTGTCAGAATAGATGTTTTTAGGATTATCCAAACGTAGTTCCATCATAGCTGTTATCATGTGTTTAAGACGGTTGCTACCAATGAACGCACCACTTTTGGTTACTTGTTGGATAGTCAGGAATGTGGTATGGACACCTCTCTTGTTCTGAGCTTTATTCTGCTTCTTTATTATGGAAAGCAATTGGCTTTCGGCTTTCTTTAATGTAAGATTCTCTTCCTCTTTGATTATTCCCTGAAGTTCATAAAATGAATCAATGGCTATGATGTCCCAACCGTCTTGTAAAGTATCTTCAATGTGTTTGAAACAATGTGATTCTGCATTGAAATCAGCTTCTACAAATAAAATGTTTAGTTCTGAAAATTTAGGAAAACGCTGAACGTAAATAGCCAGATCTATTTCATTCATTTCTGCGCTAATGAAAAGTATTTTCACCAATGGATTTCTCTTTTGGATATTAGCTATCATATCAAGGATAATGGTAGTCTTACCCACTCCTGGATCACCTATAATCATATAGTTCACCCCTTTGGGCAATCCTTGATAGCTGCACAATAATCTATCAAGTACCGTACCTGACATATAGTTGATGAACAAGTCTTTATCAAACTTGACATCTTTCATTTTCACAATATCCTTCATTCTATTATTAATTGGGTTGTTTTAGTCCCATAAGTTACGGAAATACTTACAGAAAACTGATAGCCCTTCGGATACTATCCTTTCCTCATCATCAGATAAAGAATGGACATATTTCATTAACTCAAATGCATCAATCATCTTTTGAATGGTATTGTTCCATGTACGCATATCACTAAAATCTTCAGGATAACCATGTTTATCCAACGCTTTAAACGCTTGTAAACGAGGAACTATTAATTGAGCCAATGCATTATCGGTATTCCATATTTCATCAATAGGAAAGTCATGCTTATGACTCCAATTGTGGGGAGTTTCTTTATACGAAACATCAAAACCATAGAACCTTTTGCTCATAAATCATTATTTACTAAAACACCAATAAATTAATTTCTATATTATTTCCATTTAATATGTATTGAGGCGAAGGACTTTGCGTTCTAATCGTCCAATGATTTGCCTTAATTTGTTGATTTTCAACTCATCCTGTTTACTACTTTTCAGTATTGCTTCTAATTGATTTGTGATTTTATTAGACTCAATCGCCGTAATCTCTTCAAATGACGATTTAAAAACAAGACAACTTAAATTTATTATAGTTTGATAATAATAGACAAGAGCTTTTTCCAAATACTGGCGATTTGAAATATTTCTTTTTATTTCAATACAAGGTGTATTCCATATTGAAAGTTGTTGATTGTTTGGATCATCTATTATTCGTTCATCTTCGCCATAAGCAAGAGATTCATAATAACCTCCCAATATTTTAGCTGCTTTATAACTTCCTTT
>JAGBWA010000096.1 GCA_017630035.1 Bacteroides sp. | reverse complement strand
TATATAGGGATTTTCACCGAATAGCTTCGGTGCATCCACGGAGTACGTTCGGGAGGGAGGCCGAACAAATACGGGGGAAATAGCGTAATATAGATGTGGGGTGCGATAAAAAATAAATCGATTTATTTTGTTATCCCCTCGCCTTTCATTATTTTTGTATTCAATTAACAATAACTTTATGAAAAAAGGAACTACGATATTACTAATTGCTCTCCTCATAGCAGGTTGTTGGTTAGCATCGTGTAGCAATACCGGCCAGCCGTCGCGCAACTTGCAATTCGAAGAGATAACGCTAACAAAGAGCGAGCATCTGTTTGCCGACGAATCGAAACCTGCATGTAACCTCTCTATCGATTTTGCCTTCGTAAACAATGCCAATACTATCGGTGCAAAAGATAGCATCAATGCCTATCTCCTATCGGCTCTGTTTGGAAAGAAGTATCAACAGCTATCGCCGCAAGAGGCTATGGAGGGATATGCCAAGGAGTACGTAACCAACTATCGAGCCGATTTGGAGCCAATGATACAAAAGGATATTGATAACCATATCGACAAGGATCAGCTGACGGCATGGTATAGCTACGAACAGGAATTAAAAGGTAGCATAGAGACATACAAGGGTATGCTGCTGAGCTATCGTACTTACAAAAATGAGTATAGCGGAGGGCCGCACGGCATGTACGCCACCGAATTTACCAACCTGAATTTAAGCACTATACAACCCATATTGCTCGACGAACTATTCGTGGAAGATTACCAAGAGACTTTGACCGAATTGTTATGGTATCAATTGGCTTTGGATAATGGAGTGGAAACGCGCGACGAACTGGAAGAGATGGGCTATGCCACCACGGGCGAGCTTGCTCCTACCGAGAATTTCTACATTAGCGAAGATGGCATCACCTTCTACTACAACGTGTACGAAATTGCCCCCTACTCTATGGGGCCTACTCAAATCACGCTTTCGTACGACATGCTTGAATATATTTTGAATTACGACAACAAACTTGTAAACGAGTTGATTACATTATGGAACTGATACTGAAATACTTCCCAAAAATAACCGAAGAGCAGAAGCAACAATTTGCGGCTCTTTACGACCTTTACATTGATTGGAATGCGAAAATCAACGTTATTTCGCGCAAAGACATCACCAACCTATACGAGCACCATGTATTGCACTCGTTAGGCATTGCAAAGGTCATCAACTTCCGCCCAGGCACAACAGTCATGGATTTAGGCACCGGAGGGGGCTTCCCCGGCATACCCTTGGCCATCCTTTTCCCCGAAACCCATTTCCATTTGGTGGATAGCATCGGCAAGAAAGTGAGAGTGGCCAACGAGGTAGCAACAAGCATCGGATTGAAGAATGTCACCTTCTGCCACGAACGTGCCGAGGAGGAGAAGCAGAAGTTCGATTTTGTAGTGAGCCGAGCCGTTATGCCGCTGACCGACTTGCTTAAGATTGTCCGCAAAAACATCGCAAGCAAGCAACAAAATGCCTTGCCAAATGGACTTATCTGCTTGAAGGGCGGCGAGTTGAGCAACGAAACCATGCCCGTGAAAAACCTGGTAGAGATGTGGGATTTGAAGGATTATTTCGAGGAAGAGTTTTTCGAAACCAAGAAAGTTGTTTATGTAGGAATCAAAAACTAACGATACCATTGCTATGAAGATAAAGCGTTTTGAATTTAACATGTTTCCCGTAAACTGTTACGTATTATACGACGAAACAAACGAAGCAGTAGTAATTGACCCAGGCTGCTATTACGAAGAAGAGAAAGAGAAATTCAAGGAATTTATCAGTCGCAAAGGGCTGAACATAAAGCATTTGCTAAACACTCACTTGCACTTCGACCACACGTTTGGTAATGCATTTGTGCAGAAAGAGTATGGCGTAACGGCCGAAGCCCACCAAGCCGATGAGTTTTGGATAGAAGAAGCGCCAAAGCAAAGCCGCATGTTCGGCCTCAACCTGAAAGAAAAACCCGAACCTATCGGAAAGTACCTGCACGATGGCGACATTATCACCTTTGGAAATAGCAAACTGGAAGCTATCCATGTGCCTGGCCACTCACCCGGAAGCCTTGTGTATTATAGCAAAGCCGATGGTTGTATCTTCTCGGGCGACGTACTCTTCCAAGGTAGCATAGGCCGTGCCGACCTTGCCGGTGGCAATTTCGACCAACTTATCGAAGGTATCTGTAGCCGCCTGTTCATTTTACCGGCCGAAACCATTGTTTATCCAGGTCATGGCGCACCTACAAGCATCGGTAGCGAAAAGTCGGATAATCCATTCTTTAGATAATAACCAAAAACAAAATAGCCATGAACGACCTTTTAACCCATCGACACATCGGCATTAACCAATCGGACGAAGCCACTATGCTGAAAAAGATTGGTTTGAATAGCCTTGACGAATTGATAGACCAAACATTGCCTAAGAATATTCGTTTGAAAACCCCGTTGCAACTGCCCGAAGCTATGACCGAATATGAGTTTGCCGCTCACATCGCCCAATTGGCTGGCAAGAACAAGCAATATGCCACCTACATCGGACAAGGATGGTATGGCAGCATTACGCCGGCGGTGATTCAACGCAACATATTCGAAAACCCCGTTTGGTACACCTCGTACACCCCATACCAAGCCGAAATATCGCAAGGACGTTTGGAAGCACTTATCAATTTCCAAACCGTTATCAGCGACCTGACCGCAATGCCGTTGGCCAACTGCTCGCTACTCGACGAAGGTACGGCAAGTGCCGAAGCCGTTACAATGATGTACGCTCTTCGCCCTCGCGCCATGCAGAAAGCGGGTGCCAATGTGGTGTTGGTAGACGAAGCAATCTTCCCACAAACATTGGCGGTGATGAAGACACGCGCCATTCCGCAAGGCATTGAATTGCGCGTTGGCCGCTATGAAGAGATGGAATTTACCCCCGACGTATTTGCTTGCATCATCCAATATCCCAATGCTAAAGGTAGCGTGGAAGATTATCGTGCATTGGTAGAGAAAGCACACCAAGCCGAATGTAAAGTGGCCGTTATTGCCGACATCATGAGTTTGGCACTACTCACACCTCCCGGTGAATGGGGCGCCGACATTGTATTGGGCAACACCCAACGATTTGGTACTCCCCTCTTCTACGGAGGACCATCGGCTGCCTACTTTGCTACTCGCAACGAATACAAGCGTAACATGCCGGGACGCATCATCGGATTGTCGAAAGATAAATACGGCAAATTGTGCTATCGCATGGCTTTGCAAACGCGCGAACAACACATCAAGCGCGAAAAGGCCACTTCCAACATCTGTACCGCACAAGCATTGCTTGCCACCATGGCTGGTATGTATGCCGTATATCACGGACAAGAGGGCATCCGCGCCATAGCCCAACGCATCCATAGCATTGCCGCCCTTCTGGAAAAAGCATTGAAACAATTAGGTTTCGAGCAGCTGAACAAGCAATACTTCGATACGTTGCGCATTGCCTTGCCCGACACCGTCACCACCCAAGAGATACGCACCATTGCCTTGAGCAAAGAGGTGAACCTATACTATGCCGAAGATGGACAAATAGGTATCAGCATCGACGAAACTACCAACCTTACGGCTTTGAACAAGCTGATTGCCATCTTTGCTACAGCAGCAGGCAAATCGCCAATAGCCATCGAAAGCATTGCAACAGATAGCCAACTATTGCCTATCCACACCCGTCAATCGGCCTACCTCACCCACGAAGTATTCCGTAACTATCACACCGAAACCGAGATGATGCGCTACATCAAGCGATTGGAGCGCAAGGATATCTCGTTGGCACACAGCATGATTTCGTTGGGTTCGTGCACCATGAAGCTGAATGCCGCTGCCGAGATGCTACCATTGAGCCAAGCCGGTTTCATGAACATACACCCATTAGTACCGGCCGACCAAGCCGAAGGCTATCGCGAGCTGATTCATAACCTTAGCGAAGAGCTGAAAGAGATTACCGGTTTTGCAGGCGTAAGCCTCCAACCCAACTCGGGAGCCGCTGGCGAATATGCCGGCCTTCGCGTTATCCGTGCCTACCAAGAAAGCATTGGCGAAGGCCATCGCAACTTGATACTGATACCTGCCTCGGCACACGGCACCAACCCTGCCAGCGCCATCCAAGCCGGCTTCAGCACCATTACTTGCGCTTGCGACGAGCAAGGCAACGTAGATATGGCCGACCTCCAAGCCAAGGCCGAAGCCAATCGCGACCAGCTGGCAGCACTGATGATAACCTACCCATCTACGCACGGCATTTTCGAAACAGAGATTGTAGAGATATGCCGCATCATCCATGCATGTGGGGCACAAGTATATATGGACGGGGCCAATATGAACGCACAAGTGGGCCTGACCAACCCCGGCTTTATCGGTGCCGATGTGTGTCATTTAAATCTTCATAAAACATTTGCTTCGCCACATGGCGGCGGTGGACCCGGTGTAGGCCCTATCTGTGTAGCCGAACACTTAGTACCATTCTTGCCCGGACACGCCCTGTTTGGCAACGATGCCAACGAAGTAGCATCGGCTCCTTATGGTAGTGCAGGCATCCTCCCCATCACCTATGGCTATATCCGCATGATGGGAACCGAAGGTTTGACACGTGCCACAAAGATTGCCATCCTCAGTGCCAACTACCTGGCCGCATGTTTGGAAAGCACCTATGGCATCGTTTACAAGGGAGCGAATGGCTATGTAGGTCACGAAATGATTCTCGAGTGTCGCAAGCTGCACGACGAGACCGGCATAGACGAAGGCGACATTGCCAAGCGACTGATGGATTACGGTTACCATGCGCCTACCCTCTCCTTCCCCGTACACGGCACACTGATGATAGAGCCAACCGAAAGCGAGAGCCTTGCCGAGCTGGACAACTTTGTAAACGTCATGCTCACCATTTGGGAAGAGATTCAAGAAGTGAAACGTGGCGAAGCCGATGCACAAGACAATGTGCTGAAGAATGCGCCACACCCCGAATACGAAGTAGTGGCCAACGAATGGACACATCCATACAGTCGCGAAAAGGCAGCCTACCCCACCGAAGCTGTTCGCGACAATAAATTCTGGATAAACGTTGCCCGCGTGGACAACACCCTTGGCGACCGCAACCTATTGCCCACTCGCTACGGAGTGTTTGAATAAGATACGAGGACGGAATTATTGCTACATCGCGTAGAAACAAAAAAAATAAGCGTTAATTCGACTTAACGCTTATTTTTTTATCGTTTCAACAACCCAATCTTAACGTTGAGTTTGAAATAATAAACACCATTTTCGCGTTCCAGGAAGCCATACTTATCTTTATCTACATTGCCTTTCTCGAAACGGGTGGTTTGATAGAGGAAGTCGGCCAGCACTTGGCGTTCGTTTTTATGGAAGCAAAGCACATTGCCTTTATTATCGACAAAGAGGATGCCCTCTACAGCCGAATCGGTACCGTTGTAAATCTTTGCCGGACGCATGCCCAAGGCCAACGCTACCAGGAATTGTTTCATCTTATGTTCGTAGTAGTGATGCTTCTGAATAAGTTCGTCTTTTATCTTCAACGGATTGAGTTGCTTGATGTATTCGGTCAGTTCGCTGACACGTCTGATGCCTTCGAGGTGCAGGGCACGTACCATCTCGGCCAGCATACGCGGGAAGTGCAAGTCTATCATCAGCAAGTTGCTACGGAACACTTTGTCGGCTACATCGGCATACTTCAACACACCGCCCAAGCGCTCTATCAGCAACATACGTTCGGTAACTTCGGTAGGCGATTCGGGCAAAGCATTTACTTTATTTACGGTAGGTACAGCAAATTTAACTCCTGTTTGTTCGAACTTTAAGTTGGCTGTTCGGCCGCCATCGAGCAATGGATTCATGGGTGCTATGCGGCAACGTACATTGAAGCCGGTCAGCGGCGTATCGGGATGCCAGAAAGCTACCGAGAAGTCGGTTCGGTCTTCCGTCTTGGCTTCCAAGTCGTAGATGCGCACTTCGTCGAGGAAAGCTTCCAGTTCATCGGGCACTTCCACCTCGCCTGTCTCTTCCACTGTGCGCCCCTCTTTGAGCAAGGTCCATACAAAAGCGGCAGCATCGACAAACTCTTCGCGCGCGAAAGTAACTTCTTCCATGTCGCTTTTCGGGGTAAAGAGGGCTGTATGCTTATCCACATCGCCATATACAATGCGCACATCCGTAGGTTCGATGTAATAACGACGGGCACCATCGTGCTCTATACGTTGAATCATAGCCACAGGCCACGTTTGTTCGGAAGCCTCTGCCGAAGGGGTACCTAATGATACTTTACCGTCGGCCAATAGGCGAAAGAATGTATAGAGTTCGCCTAACTCTCGTTTGGTTGCAGGAAATGCCATGATAATTATGAGTTATGAGTTGTGAGTTATGGGTTGTGAGTTAAAACAACGATGCAAACTTACGAAAAAGAGATGAATGGATAGGATAAATCTAAAATAATTTGTTCCTTTGCACTGAAAAATAACGATAAAAAAGAAAAAAACTAAAAGATGAGTATAGAAGATGCTATTATGGGTGGTATTGTCTTTAAGGGAAAGAAGGACAAACCAAAGGAAGAGAATAAGGTAAAGACCAAGGCCAAAAAGAAGACCTACATCACTGGGCTACACGGCTCAGGGGCTGCTAAGATGAAGGCTGAAATCCGACGTAAGCGAGCCAATAGACACAAATAGCTACTAATTACTAGTGGTTAGAGATAAAGAAAAAAAAGCTCCCCATGGGGAGCTTTTTTATAGTATAATCGGTAGGATTATCCCAACTTGTTGTCAGAACCAAGCACGTTCACAATCTTGTGGATGTACATCTTCTTCATGTTGTCGCGAGCTGGCTTGAGGTATTGACGTGGGTCGAAGTGAGATGGGTTTTCAGCCAAATACTTACGAACAGCAGCAGTCATAGCCAAACGAGAGTCTGAGTCGATGTTGATTTTGCAAACTGCAGACTTAGAAGCTTGACGGAGTTGGTCTTCTGGAATACCGATAGCAGCCTTCAATGCACCACCATACTTGTTGATAGTTTCAACTTCTTCTTGAGGAACTGAAGATGAACCGTGAAGAACGATAGGGAATCCAGGAAGCTTAGCTTCGATTTCAGCAAGGATATCGAATGCCAATGGAGGAGGAACCAATACACCGTTTACCAAAGTACATTGTTCTGGAGTGAACTTGTGAGCACCGTGAGATGTACCGATAGAGATAGCCAATGAATCGCAACCAGTACGAGTAGCGAAGTCGATTACTTCTTCTGGCTTAGTATAGTGAGATTCAGCAGCGCAAACTTCGTCTTCAACACCTGCCAACACACCGAGTTCTGCTTCAACAGTTACGTCGTATTGGTGAGCGTATTCAACTACTTTCTTAGCAAGAGCAACGTTTTCTTCGTATGGAAGGTGTGAACCGTCGATCATTACAGAAGAGAAACCATTGTCGATACATTCCTTACAGATTTCGAAAGAATCACCATGGTCGAGGTGAAGAACGATTTCAGGATTTTCGCAACCGAGTTCCTTAGCATATTCTACAGCACCCTTAGCAAGGTTACGAAGGATAGTACCGTTTGCATAATTACGTGCACCCTTAGAAACTTGCATGATAACTGGAGATTTTGTTTCAACAGCAGCTTGCACAATAGCTTGCATTTGCTCCATTGTGTTGAAGTTGAAAGCAGGAATAGCATAGCCACCCTTAACTGCCTTAGCAAACATTTCTTTGGTGTTTACAAGACCAAGTTCTTTGTAACTAATCATTTTTCTTTTCTATTTTTATGTTAATGAATGAAATTCTGCGCAAAAGTAATTATTATTCAGCAAATGTGCAACTTTTACTTACGTAAATAGATAATTGTGGGCAAATGGTCGCTATATCCATCGAGCCATTTTTTTCCTCCATGCGTACGAAGTGGCGTACCTTTATATTGTTCGTCTTGTTGAAACAGATATTCGCGCATAAAGATTTCGTGATGATCGAAACGCAAACGATTATTCTTATTTTTTAGCAGATTTTTATTCAGCAGAATCTGGTCGAAAAGGTTCCACTTGCCACGATACACCAATGTGCCTACACCCAAGTCCTCTAATGCAGCCCACCATGGATTGAAGAACTCGCGTTTCTTTACCTCTTTTGCATACTTCTTACCGCCCAAAACAGCCAAGCTTTCGTCCATGGGGTCGTCGTTCAAGTCGCCCATTACGATAATTTTCATACGCTTGTCTTCGCGGTGAAGCGAGTCGGTCAAGGCACGCACTTGTCGGGCAGCATGTATTCTTACCGGCGACTCGGCACCTCTTGACGGCCAATGGTTTACGATTACGCAAAGGCGTTCGTTTGCCAATCGTCCATCCACAATCAAGAAGCCTCTTGTCAGGTGTGTGGTATCGCCCTCGAATGGTTCGGAAAGCACCAATTTAGATGCAGTGATTTCATATTGTGAAGGGTCGTACAACAAAGCACAATCTATGCCACGCTTGTCGGGGCCTTCGTATTGAATATAGCGGTATTGCTCCATGCCGGGTTGCTTCACAAGGTCGTCCAGCACGCGACTATTTTCCACCTCGGCCAAGCCAATAAAAGCAGGACCTTGGGGCACTTCTGTGCGCGACAATTCGCTAAGCACTTGCGCCAAGCGCTTCAGTTTGCTGGTATATTTTCGGGTTCCCCAATCATACCTTCCGCCAGGCAAGAATTCGGCATCGTCCTTATTCACATCGTGAATGGTATCGAACAGGTTTTCCACATTATAAAAAGCCACACTATACAAGTCGCGTTCAGGGCGTTGTGCCTGCATAGAAACGGACATTGCAACTAAAAAAAGAATGAATAGAAACGGTTTTCT
>JAGBWA010000095.1 GCA_017630035.1 Bacteroides sp. | reverse complement strand
TGGGCTTTTAAGCCTACGGACAGGATAAGGATATATTTTATATGTAGCGTCTGAAAGACGCGTCTTTGCAGACGCTATGTATAATTTGAAACGAAATAACCCCAACCACGGGTTTAAAAACCCGCGGCTATTGAAATAACCCCGTCTTTGCAGACGGCCACTTGTAGGGACGCAGCATGATGCGTCCGCGTAAACCGCCACCAGTAGAGACGTCATATTATGGCGTCTCAAAAACAACAAAAACAAAAAGAGACGCCCCAATGCGACGTCTCTACAACCACGCAAAAAAATAACTGAAATTGAAATGACTGAAATAACAAACAATAAAAACAATAAACAATGAAACGAATCTATTTAACCCTGTGCGCTATTACCATAGCCATTGCACAAAGTTGGGCATGTACCAACCTCATTGTGGGCCGTCACGCATCTACCGACGGCTCCACCATCGTATCCTATTCAGCAGACTCGTACGGACTCTTTGGCGAGCTCTACCACTATCCCGCTGGCACCCACGCCAAGGGCACTATGCGCCCTATCCACGAGTGGGACACTGGTAAGTACCTGGGCGAAATTCCCGAGGCACGCACCACCTACAACGTCATTGGCAACATGAACGAGCATCAGCTCACCATCACCGAAACCACCTTTGGCGGTCGCGAAGAACTGGTAGATACCACTGGCATCATCGACTATGGCAGCCTTATCTACATCGCTTTGCAACGCAGCAAGTCGGCCCGCGAAGCCATCCAAGTGATGACCGACCTGGTGCAAGAATATGGCTACTACAGCAGTGGCGAGTCGTTCACCATAGCCGACCCTCGCGAGGTATGGGTTATGGAGATGATAGGCAAGGGCGTAGGCGTGAAGGGCGCCGTGTGGGTGGCTGTTCGCATCCCGGACGATTGCATCTCGGCCCATGCCAACCAAGCCCGCATCCATCAGTTCCCGCTGAACGATAAAGAAAACTGCCTCTACTCGCCCGACGTCATCTCGTTTGCACGCGAAAAAGGCTACTTCAGCGGTCTGAACAAAGACTTCAGCTTTGCCAATGCCTACGCGCCCCTCGACTTTGGTGCCCGTCGCTATTGCGAAGCCCGCGTGTGGAGCTTCTACAACATGTTTACCGACCGTGGCGAAGAGTTCCTTCCCTATATCCTTGGCAGCACAGACAAGCCCATGCCGCTCTACGTAAAGGCCAAGAAACGCATCTCTGTGCAAGAGATTCAGCAAGCCATGCGCGACCACTACGAAGGCACTCCGCTCGACCTCTCGCAAGACTTTGGCGCTGGCATCAACCACTCGCCCTATCGCTTGTCGCCCCTGTCGTTCACAGTGGATGGCGAGGAATACTTCAACGAACGCCCCATCTCTACGCAGCAAACCGGATGGGTCATTGTAGCCCAGATGCGCGAACAGCTTCCTAACGCCATTGGCGGTGTGCTCTGGTTTGGTTGCGACGATGCCAACATGACCGTCTTCACCCCTGTGTACTGCTGCACAACGGAAGTTCCGCAATGCTATAGCCGCGTAGATGGCGCCGACTACATCACCTTCTCGTGGCGCTCAGCCTTCTGGATTATGAACTGGGTGGCCAACATGGTATATCCCCGCTACGACGTGATGATAGGCGACGTACGCGCCACACAACAATCGCTCGAGGGCACCCTTGCCACCGCCCAAAAAGGCATTGAGAGCGCAGCGCTGGAGCTCTACGAAAAGAACGCCGACGAAGCCAAAGCCTTCCTTACTCGCTACACCAACTCCGCCGCACAAAGCACCATCGATGCATGGCGCACGCTGGGCGAGTATCTCGTAGTTAAGTATAGCGATGGCGTCGTTCGCCGCACCGATGCCCAAGGCCGCTTCCAGCGCAACGACATTGGTCAGCCCGCATCGCCCATCCGTCCCGGCTACCCCGAATCCTTCCTCAAGGAGTACGTCAAAGCCACTGGCGATAGATATAAAGTAGTCAAGTAGGAAACGTAAGTTGTGAGTTCTGAGTTGTGTCCCTACAGAAGGGTGGTGAGGATGAATTTTTAGTTTTTTCTTGCGTATATTAAATATGGGCGCTATATTTGCGGTGATTTATCACGATGCCTTAAAAAGGCAGAAGAATCAATAATTTTTATTTTCATTTCATACAGAATACATTCCTCGTAAGAGGAGTGTATTTTTTTTATTGCTTATTGATGCTTATTTGCTTTTGAGTTTTTATTTTTATTGCTATCTTTGCATTGAAAAAATACATTTTGTTAACCTAACTCCCCCGAATTCTGTGAAGATAGTAAGGGGATTTTTACAAATAAATAATAATGTATATTGCATATGAAACGTTTTTTGATTGGTTTGGCTATGTGCGCGGCTTCGATAGGAGCTATGGCGCAAGAGGCTGAGAGCAAAGAGATTATTAAGGATGGTTGGAACTTTGGGCCGCTGCCTGTTGTGGGCTTTGATAGCGACTTGGGGTTTCAGTATGGGGTGTGCCTGGACATCTTTAACTTTGGCGACGGGTCGCGCTATCCGTCGTATGACTATAAGATGAACCTGGAGGCTTCGACATTTACTGGGGGCTCGTCGCTACTGCGCTTCTATGGCGACTTTAAGACGCTGATTCCTGATGGTAAATTGTTTGTGGATTGTACTTACTTCACCGCAAAGAAGTATGATTTCTATGGCTATAATGGCTATGCTTCGCCTTTCTTTGTAGATGGTATAGGACTGGCCGAGGGGGAGACTTCGGCGCTGAACATGATGAGTCGTAATCAGTTCCGTTTTGTGGCGAGTATGCAGCAGAAGCTTGCGGGCAACTTGTACTGGACGATTGGTTTGGGCTATTATAACATCAAGACGGGCGGCGTGAAGCTGGATGAGTATAAGGACCAAAGGACGCTGTATCATTTGTATCGCCAAGTGGGCTTGATTCGTGAGGACGAAGCTGAGGGTGGTAATGTGCTTCAGTTCAAGGCGGGGTTGGTGTATGATACGCGCGACCATGATAGTGATCCTACACGAGGCGTGAACATCGAGGCTACGCTGGTGGGTGCGCCAGATATTATCGACCGCAAGGGTTACAGCAACGTGGGACTTACGTTTGTGGGTAGCCACTATGTGCCTGTGTGGAAGGATAAGCTGACGTTTGCCTATCGCCTGGGCATGCAAGCGAATATTGCTGGCGAGGTGCCTTTCTACTTCATCAATAACTTGAACACAATGTTCTTCCGCAAGGTTTATACCGAGGGATTGGGCGGCAATGCATCGGTGCGCGGTATCAATCGTAATGGGGTAGTGGGCAACGGCATGGCTTGGCTGAACACTGAGCTGCGTTGGCGCTTTGCTAACTTCCGCTTCATCAATCAGAATTTCTACTTGGCGCTGAATCCGTTCTTCGATATGGGTAAGGTGATTCAGTCGTATCGCTTGGACGAGCAGAAGATTGCTTTCGGTGCACTGAAGGGCGAGGAGGTGAATCCGTTCTACTCGGGCGACAAGGAGGGATTGCACTCTACGCTGGGTTGCGGATTGAAGGTGGTGATGAACCGCAATTTCGTTATCTCGGTGGAGATGGCGAAGGCCTTGGATAAGCGCGATGGCGAGAAGATGTGGAACAATATTGGATTTAATTATCTGTTCTAGTGACTAGCTACTAGTGGGTTATTGTTTGTAGAGACGTCTCATTGAGGCGTCTCTTTTTGTTTTTGTTTTTTGAGACGCCATGATATGACGTCTCTACTGGTGATTTCAGTTATTTCAATTTCAGTTATTTTTTTGCATAGTTGTTATTCGTCTGCAAAGACGGGGATTTTCAATAGCCGCGGGTTTTAAACCCGTGGTTGGGGTTATTTCGTTTCAAATTATACATAGCGTCTGCAAAGACGCGTCTTTCAGACGCTACATATAAAATATATCCTTATCCTGTCCGTAGGCTTAAAAGCCCACGGCTATTCGCACTGCGTGCTTCACGTCTTTCAGACGTCGCGGACACACCATGGCGTGTTAGCGTAGCGGTATTCGCCATCCGGATGGGTAAACACAAAGGCTCTCACGCCGCATGGTCCCTCGGCATCACTGCAGGGGTGTTAAGCGGAACGACTGCTTTTAGCGTTAAGAAGCGCAGACTGTTTGAGCAAAGCGAGTTTCTGCGCTTTAGCTAAAAGTAGTCGTGGAGTAACCCCGGAAGTGCAGCCTTGATTCTTTTTGTTACCTTTTTCGTATCAAGACGAAAAAGTAAATGTATTCACGGACACACCATGGCGTGTCCCTACTATCCAAATCATAAATAATAAATCATAAATCATAATTTCTCCTCATTTCGCTTGTTTAATCAAAGATTATCGTTATATTTGCCGTTTGACAAGAAATATCAATTTTATTACAAAATAACACTCTATGGAAAATCTTGATTTGATTAAGATGGTGACGGAAAAAGCTGAAAAATGGCTTACTCCCGCCTATGACGCAGAAACCCAAGCTGAGGTGAAGCGTATGTTGGAAAACGAAGATAAGACTGAGCTTATCGAATGTTTCTACAAAGACCTTGAATTTGGTACCGGTGGCCTACGCGGCATTATGGGCGTGGGTAGCAACCGCATGAACATCTACACAGTAGGTGCTGCTACACAAGGCTTGTCGAACTACTTGAACAAAAACTTTACTGAACTTGAACAAATATCGGTTTGTATCGGTCACGATTGCCGCAACAATAGCCGCTTGTTTGCTGAAATCTCGGCTAACATCTTCTCGGCTAATGGTATTAAGGTATATCTGTTCGACGATATGCGCCCAACTCCTGAAATGTCGTTCGCTATCCGTCACTTGGGTTGCCAAAGTGGTATTATCCTTACTGCCAGCCACAATCCTAAGGAATATAACGGATACAAGGCTTACTGGGACGATGGTGCACAAGTATTGGCTCCACACGATAAGGGCATTATCGACGAGGTGAACAAGATTGCTTCGGCTGCTGATATTAAGTTCGAAGGTAATCCTGCGTTGATTCAAATCATTGGCGAAGATGTGGATAGCGTTTACTTGGACAAGGTTCACAGCATCTCTATCGACCCAGAAGTGATTAAGCGTCAAAAGGATTTGAGCATTGTGTTTACGCCTATCCATGGCACTGGTATGATGTTGGTGCCTCGCGCATTGAAGCAATGGGGCTTTGAAAACGTTCATTGCGTAGAAGAGCAAATGGTGAAGAGTGGTGATTTCCCAACTGTTATCTCGCCAAATCCTGAAAATGCTGAAGCGTTGACACTTGCCATCAACTTGGCTAAGAAGATTGATGCTGACATCGTAATGGCTACTGACCCCGACGCTGACCGCGTAGGTATGGCTTGCAAGGACGACAAGGGCGAATGGGTACTTATCAACGGTAACCAAACTTGTCTTATCTTCCTTTACTACATCATCAAGAACCGCAAGGCGATGGGTAAGATGAAGGATACTGACTTTATCGTGAAGACTATCGTTACTACCGAACTTATCAAGGTAGTGGCTGACAAGAATAACATTGAAATGCGCGATTGCTACACTGGCTTTAAGTGGATTGCTCGCGAAATTCGCTTGAGCGAAGGCAAGCAACAATACATTGGCGGTGGCGAAGAAAGCTACGGTTTCTTGGCTGAAGACTTTGTACGCGACAAGGATGCTGTTTCGGCTTGTACATTGCTCGCTGAAATCTGTGCTTGGGCTAAGGATCAAGGCAAGACACTCTACGATGTATTGATGGAAATCTACGTGGAATATGGTTTCTCTAAGGAGACTACTGTAAACGTAGTGAAGCCAGGTAAGAGCGGTGCTGACGAAATTAAGGCTATGATGGAAAACTTCCGCACTTGTCCTCCTAAGGAAATTGGTGGCTCGAAGGTGGTTTTGGCCAAGGACTACAAGTTCTTGAAGGCTACTGATGGCGAAGGTAATGTAACTGACATCGACATGCCTGAAACAAGCAACGCTTTGCAATACTTCACTGAAGATGGTACTAAGATTTCGGTTCGTCCTTCGGGTACTGAACCTAAGATTAAGTTCTACATCGAAGTGAAGGGCGAAATGGGTTGCGCTAAGTGCTATCCAAACGCTAACGCTGAAGCTGAAGAAAAGGTGAAGGCTGTTAGAGCTTCATTGGGAATTTAAATAAGTTCTGAGTCTCAGAACTCACAACTCATAACTTAGAACTCAAAAAATCGTGGAAACAGTAGAAATTGTATTGGCAAAAATGAAGGAGTTGAACGCTCCTGTTAACGCTACAACATTGGCTAAGGAAACCGGTTTGGACAAGAAAGAGGTGGACAAAGCAATGGCAACGTTGAAGAAGGAAGAGAAGATTTTCTCGCCAGTGCGTTGCAAATGGCAAGCCAAGTAATAGAGTAATAATAGAGAGGTGTTCAACATGCTTTGAGCACCTCTCTTTTTTAAATTTGTAGTGTATGCTAAAGAAAATCGTAAAAAACTTAGGCTTCTGGATTCTCGTAGCAATGGTAGTAGGCATTGTTGTGGGGGCATTCATGGGCAATGAATCGGCTATGTTTGCTCCGCTGGGCACACTATTCATTCAGCTCATTAAAATGTTAGTGGTGCCACTGGTGGCGCTTTCCATTATCTCGGGAGCAGCTTCACTGGGCAACTCGCGCTCGGCGGGAGTGATTGGTGGCATTTCCATTGCATTTATTATGCTAACCACTGTTGTGGCGGTGCTGATTGCTATTGCTGGAGGCATTGTGCTGGCGCCAGGCGAGGGGATAGACAAGGAGACTATTGCGTCGCTAACGGCCACAAACAGTGTGAACCCTGACGGAGAGGCACCAACGCTAAACTTCTGGGATACGGTTATCGGTATGATTCCTGCAAATCCAATTGCTGCTTTGGCCGAGGGTAATATTTTGCAGATTATTGTATTCGGCTTGTTCCTTGGATTTGGTATTGCTGCATTGGCCGAACCACGCCGAGGAAAGATTATCAGTGGCTTGAATGGGTTGCTGGAAGCGCTTGTTTGGTGCATCGAGAAGGTGATGTGGGTAGCTCCGATTGGTGTGTTTGGTTTAATGGCCGATGCTGTAGGTACGTTTGGCTTCGACATTTTGCTACGCATAGCCAACTTGCTTTGGGTGTACTTGCTTTGCATCCTCGTGATGGGATTGCTTGTCTATCCGTTGCTGGTAGGAACAATGTCGCGAGTATCTATTCGTACGTTCTTGAAGGAGATGCTTCGTCCGCAAATCATTGCTTTTACTACTGCGTCGAGCATGGTAACGCTTCCCGTCAATATGGAGACTTGCGAAAATAAGTTGGGTGTATCGAAGCAAACAAGCGGATTTGTACTTCCGCTGGGGGCTACGATAAACATGACGGGAAATGCCATTTACTACACACTGGTAGCGCTATTCTTTGCGCAGATTTACGACATTGATTTAAGTATGTCGCAATACATCGCTATTGTAGTGGTGGCTTCGCTTGGCTCCATTGGTCAAGCGGGAGTGCCAGGGCCTACATTGCTCGTTGTAGCAGTGCTGGTAGCTGCTGGTATCCCCATCGAAGGACTTCCATTGCTCTATGCCCTAGATAGAGTATTCGACATGATTCGCACAGTGCTAAACATTACTGGCGATGCCGTTTGTGCAGTTGTCACCGATAGATTTGTGAAGAAATAGAATAACGTTTACACTTCTCCTCTTTTCCAAGCTTCTATAAGTTGGCGAGCAATGCTTAGCTTGCGTGGAAGTTCGGGGAGGTTGTCGCGACGAAAGAATGCAGCGGTGGTAAGTTCTTCGGCTTGAAGGGCTATATCACCGCTTTCGTATTCGGCGGTGAAGCCAACCATCAATCCGCAAGGATAGGGCCAAGGCTGATTGCCAAAGTACTGAATGTTGCGAATGCGTAGGCCGGTCTCTTCCATCACTTCGCGCGCTACACACTCTTCCAATGTTTCGCCAGGTTCGAGGAAGCCAGCTACTAATCCGTAGTGCTTTCCGCGGAAATTGCGAGCGCGAACCAATAGCACTTCATCGCCGCGACGAACAAGCACAATGGTAGCGGTGGCTATAGGAGGATAGACTTCGTGAGCGCACGAAGGACACTTCTTCATAATGGTATCCAAGTGCTGAGTGGGAGTGCCACAAACGGGACAAAAACGACTATGCGAATCCCAATAGAGCAATTCGTAAGCGCGACCACCATATTTATATTCGGCAAAGGGTAGGTAGTCGTAGGTATCGCGCAAGGTCATCCATACCCACTCGTCACTCATTTCGTTGGGTAGATTCATCGATACTGTTCGGCACTCGCACACATTGGGAGCGGTGAACGAATGGATGGTTCCTACGAAATAGGGTTTGAAGGTTTCTACTTCTTGCTCCGTAGGGAGGCTTAACTTTTCTGCTTCTATTTGCTTCAAAAGCAACTTATCGGTATGGAAAAGATACCATAGTGTATGTTTGTCGTTATTGCAATCCATGATTCTTAATTTTCTTTCGCAAAGGTAAGGAAAAATCTTAGATTTTGAGTAATTTTGTCGCCATGTTACATTTTGATAGTGATTATATGGAAGGTGCTCACCCAGCGGTGATGCGCCAATTGTGCGAAACCAACCTTGAACAAACGGTTGGATATGGTAGTGATGAATATACAAAACGAGCCAAGCAAAAGGTAAAAGAGGCTATCGGTATGCCCGAGGCTGAAGTGCATTTCTTGGTAGGTGGTACACAAACTAACGCTACGGTGATTGATGGCTTGCTACGCCCTCACGAAGGGGTTTTGGCCGCTGAAACCGCACACATCAATGTGCACGAATCGGGAGCTATCGAAGCAAGCGGACACAAAGTGCTTACCTTGCCCCAACACATGGGCAAAGTGCTTGCAAGCGAAGTGGAGAAGTATATCACCGACTTCTATCGCGACGAAACCTACGAGCACATGGTAGCGCCAGGAATGCTCTACATTTCGCATCCTACGGAGTATGGCACGCTTTATTCCTTGGACGAACTGACCGAGCTGAGCAACGTTTGTAGGAAAGCAAACATTCCGCTCTACTTGGACGGAGCACGCTTGGGCTATGGCTTAGCTGCTCAAGGAACGGATGTTATGTTGAAGGATGTAGCGCGTTTGTGCGATGTATTCTACATTGGTGGCACAAAGGTAGGAGCGCTCTTTGGCGAAGCTGTAGTAGCTACTCGCCCTGGGTTGTTGAAGCATTTCTTCCCACTCATCAAGCAACACGGTGCGTTGTTGGCCAAGGGTCGTTTGTTGGGTATTCAATTCGATACGCTCTTCACCGACAACCTTTACCAAACCATTGCTTCGCACGCCATTGCTCAGGCCATGAAGCTGAAGCAAGCCTTCGTAGCGAAGGGCTATCGCTTGTTTATCGACTCGTTTACCAACCAACAATTTATTGTGATGCCCAACGAGCAGATAGATCGCTTGATGCAATATGCTACCTTCGAGCTTTGGGGCCCTCGTGGCGAATCCGAAACCGTTGTTCGCTTCGTTACAAGCTGGGCCACAACAGACAAAGCTATTGATGAATTGATAGAGAGATTGTAATTTTTAGTAGTTAAGTAGTTAGTACTCACTACTTGACTACTCACTACTCACTACTTGACTACTTAAAAAAACAATGATTTCAGTAGATAACATAGCCGTTGAATTTTCCGGCACAACACTTTTTTCGAACATTAGTTTCTTTATCAATCCCACCGATCGCATTGCATTGATGGGAAAGAATGGCGCGGGCAAATCTACCATGCTGAAGATATTGGCCGGTGTGCGTCAACCCACTCGCGGACAAGTATCTTTCCCCGCAGATACGGTGATAGCCTACTTGCCACAACACTTGCTTACACAAGACGGACGAACCGTGTTCGAAGAGGCATCGCAAGCCTTCTCGCATCTGTTCGAGATGGAGGCACGCATCAATACGCTGAACGACGAACTTGCTGCTCGCACCGACTATGAAAGCGACGACTATATGCGACTCATCGAAGAGGTTTCGGCGCTGAGCGAAAAGTTCTATACCATCGATATGACGCACTTCGACGAGGATGTGGAGAAAACATTGCTTGGCCTTGGCTTTGTGCGCGAAGATTTCAATCGACCAACGAGCGACTTCTCCGGTGGATGGCGAATGCGCATCGAACTTGCCAAGATGTTGCTGAAGAAGCCCGATGTGTTGCTATTGGACGAGCCTACCAATCACTTGGACATTGAGTCTATCCAATGGTTGGAAGATTTCCTTGTGCAATGTGGCCGTGCGGTGGTAGTGATTAGTCACGACCGCGCTTTCGTGGATCATATCACCAATCGCACCATCGAAGTGACAATGGGACGCATCTACGACTATAAAGTGCCTTATACACAATACCTTCAATTGCGAGCCGAACGCCGAGCACAACAACAAAAGCAATACGAAGAGCAACAGAAGATGATTCAAGAAACGAAAGATTTCATTGAACGCTTCAAGGGTACTTATAGCAAAACGCTACAAGTGCAAAGCCGCGTAAAGATGTTGGAGAAGCTGGAGATTATCGAAGTGGACGAGGAAGATACTTCACACCTCCGCTTGAAGTTTCCTCCCGCACCACGCTCGGGAAACTATCCCGTTACGGCCGACGGAGTGGGGAAGAGCTACGGCGAACACCTTGTGTTCAAGGATGCCAACTTTATGATTGAGCGCGGACAGAAGATTGCGTTTGTGGGTAAGAATGGCGAAGGAAAATCTACGATGGTGAAGTGCATCATGCAAGAGATTGAGCACAACGGCACACTGACGCTGGGCCATAACGTAATGATAGGCTACTTTGCACAAAACCAAGCTTCGTTGCTCGACGAAGAACTTACGGTGTTCCAAACCATCGACGACATTGCGCAAGGCGACATCCGCACAAAGATAAAAGATATGCTCGGTGCATTTATGTTTGGTGGCGAAGCATCGCTGAAGAAGGTAAAAGTATTGAGCGGTGGCGAACGCACTCGCTTGGCCTTGCTGAAATTACTACTCGAGCCGGTGAACTTGCTTATCTTGGACGAACCTACCAACCACTTGGATTTGCGCACCAAAGACATCTTGAAAGAGGCATTGCAAGCATTCGACGGAACACTGATATTGGTGAGCCACGACCGCGACTTCCTCGACGGATTGGTTACACAAATCTACGAATTTGGCAACAAGCGCGTAGTGCACCATTTGGAAGGAATTACCGAGTTTATGGAACGCAAACGTATAGAGAATTTGCGCGAAATAGAAAGAAAATGATAGTAAAAACACTATTTTGTAGCAAAAGTTTGGTTATATGCGATTTTTTTGCGAATATTGCCGCCCGTTAGCAAAAAGCAACAAAAAATACATATAAATATAACTATACTATGAGTTCTAAAGTAAAATTTTACAAGGGTGGCGACCAACCGCTTGAATTGCACAAAGTACGTGTAGTACAAAAACTGCACCTTGTTCCCATCGAACGACGCATGGAAGCCCTGAAAGAGGGTGGATTCAATACCTTCCGCTTAAGCACGCTCGACGTTTATTTGGATATGCTCACCGATAGTGGTGTGAACGCTATGAGCGACAACCAAGTAGCCGCTATGTTGCATGCCGACGATGCTTATGCTGGCTCGCAATCGTTTATCCGCTTGCAAAAGGCCGTAGAAGATGTGCTTGGCAAGAAATACTTGCTTCCTGCTCACCAAGGACGCGCTTGCGAAAACATCGTTTCGAAAGCATTTATCAAGCCAGGCAACGTAGTGCCTATGAACTATCACTTCACCACTACCTTGGCCCACGTTCAAGAAATGGGTGCTCGTGTAGCCGAGCTCTTTTACGACCGCGCTATGGAGTTGAAGAGCGATTACCCCTTCAAAGGCAACATGAACATCGAAAAGCTGGAAGAACTTATCCTAACCGAAGGAAAAGAAAATATCCCATACATCCGCATGGAGGCATCTACCAACTTGATTGGTGGTCAGCCATTCTCAATGGCCAACTTGATGGATGTTCGTCGCATTGCTGATAAATATGGCATTATGTTAGTGCTCGACGCATCGTTGTTGGGCGAAAATGCTTACCTCATCAAGCAACGCGAAGACAAATGGAAAGAAAATAGCCTTGGCGAAATCATTAAGATGATGTGTGGCTTGGCCGACTTGGTATATTTCTCTGCTCGTAAGCTCAGCTCGTCGCGCGGTGGTGGTATTTGTACCAACCAACGTGGCCTTTACAACAAGATGGAAGCCCTTATTCCATTGTACGAAGGTTTCTTGACATACGGCGGTATCTCTGTTCGCGAAATCGAAGCAATGACCGTAGGTTTGTACGAAACGCTGGACGAAACCGCCATCAGCCAAAGCCCAGAGTTCATCAAATATTTGGTAACAGAGATGGAAAAACGTGGCATTCCTTGCGTAACCCCTCCGGGAGTACTTGGCGCTCACGTCAATGCTATGGAGTTCTGTAGCCACATTCCACAAGATCAATATCCAGCCGGTGCGCTTGCCGCCGCATTCTACCTCATTTCGGGTGTTCGCGGCATGGAGCGTGGTACGGTATCGAGCACTCGCGATGAAAACGGCAAGGAAATCCCAGCCGATGTAGAATTGCTTCGTTTGGCGGTTCCTCGTCGTGTATTCACGTTGTCGCAAGTGAACTATGTAATCGACCGCATGCATTGGTTGTACGACAATCGTCACCTCATTGGTGGTTTGAAGTTCGTTTACGAACCACCGGTACTTCGCTTCTTCATGGGTGGTCTCGAGCCTATTGGCAATTGGCCCAACCGCTTGATGGAGAAATTCCGCGAAGATTTTGGCGATAGCTTATAAATAGAAAATGGTATTTGTTGTAATAAATGTTAAATCATGGTCGAAGGGGCTTGTTCGTGAGAATAGGCCCTTTTTTAGTGCTGAGTTGTGAGTTCTGAGTGATGAATTATGAGTGATTAGTGTTGGTAAAACGCTTAAAAACTCATTTTTTTTTGTATTTCTCATAGCTTTCACTATATTTGTACCGAAGAAATTTTATCTAAACATAACTTTTATAAATTATCTATCATGAACAACTTTAAGAAATTGCAATTTGCTGCACTTTCATTGGCGTTGGCCGCATTTGGCATTAACAACGCATCGGCACAGCAAAAGCCTGTAACCGAGCGATATGTGCACAAGCAAGCAGGTAATCCTTACTTGCCTTTGTGGGAACACGTACCCGATGGTGAACCCCGCGTATTTGAAGATCCAGACAGACCTGGTAAGTATCGTGTTTATATCATTGGTTCGCACGACGTACGTTTCGGTAGCTATTGCGGTCCGGACATTCGTGCATGGTCTGCACCAATCGAAGACCTTAACAGCTGGCGCGACGAAGGTCCTATCTTTACTTATCCTATCGACAACCAATGGGACGTAATGTATGCCCCCGACTTGGTAGAAGTTCGTCGCAAGGATGGCACAAAGGAATACTACCTCTATCCACATAGCCGTGGCCCACGTCGCGAAGCTATGGTATGTAAAGGTTCTCGTCCCGATGGCCCATTTACTCCAGTCAACCTCACCGAAGATGGTCGTAGCACCGTTCCTGGTAGCTGCTTAGGTTTCGACCCCTCTATCTTCATCGAATATGTAACCGATCCAAACGATCCCGACTACGAAATTGGTTTCCGTGCATACGGCTATTGGGGTTTCCAACACTCTACAGCTGCTCAGCTCGACCAAAACACTATGTACTCGGTTCGTCCTGGCACTGAGCCAATCGACCCATTTATTCCTGCAAGCTTCCGTTATGGTGAATTGCGCGATAAGGGTCCTAACTTCCCAGCTATCCACCCAGACGAAGACTTGAAGCGCTTCAACTTCTTCGAAGCATCATCTATCCGCAAGGTAGGCAACAAGTTCGTTACTGTATATAGCGGCTATTCAGGTCCCGACTATGGTTTGTCAAGCACAAACTCGGCTCTTCGCTATGCATATAGTGACTCTCCACTTGGCCCATGGAAGAGCGGTGGCGTATTGGTTGACTCACGCGGTCCGGTATTGAACGAAGATGGTTCTGGTTTGATTACTACCAACGGTGGTCACAACACACACGGTAGTATCGAAAAGATTGGCGACAATTGGTATTGCTTCTACCACCGTCCACCACGTGGTTTTGGTAATGCTCGTCAAGCCGTTGTTGCTCCTGTAAAGATTACTTGGGACGAAAAGAGCGTAGCCGATGGCGGTAAGGTAGTGATTCGTGCATTAGATTACTATGCTCCCGATGGCATTTGGGGTGCAAAAGACGCTGATGGCAACGAATACACCGGTGCAGAAGTTACCTCAGAAGGTTTCAACATGTTCGGTCTTCCTCCATACGATTACTACTCAGCAGGTTATGCATGCTACTTGTCAGACATCAACCTCCAACAAGACACTTGGGACAACTGGGACAACAGCATGATTATCACCAACGTTAAGAACGGTAACATCATTGGTTACAAGTACTTCGGTTTCGGTGGTTTGAGCAAGGCTAAGAACGGTATCAAGCCATTCAAGGGCACAGCTAAGGGTAATGGCACTATGCTTAACGTATGGGTACAACCCCAAACAGCACAAGGCTGCACTATCGAAGTTTGGTTGGATGGTCCATACGACAACGCAGCATGGAATGGTAAGAAGATTGGCGAAATCAACATTCCTACCAACGCCGCTAAGGGCATCACTCAATTCAGCGTAGATGTATCGGCAGCAGTCGATGGTTTGGACAAGAAGCACGCAATCTTCTTCAAGGCCGTAGGTATGGAAGACCAACCATTGTTCGACCTCATCGGTTTGGGCTTCAGCTCAAAGAAGAATCCTATCGAACGCCCTGTTCCTCCTACCGTAAACATCATGGCCGATGGCAAGTTGTTGGAAGTTCCAGCTATTCCTACCCGCTCTACCAACCAAAATGGTATTGTGGACGTCACTCAATACGACATCATGGTTAGAACAACTACACTTCCCGAAATCACCGCTACCGCAAGCAGCCCAGCTGTAACTATCACAGTAGAGCAAGCTAAGGATTTGCAAAGCGTGGCCAAGGTTAAGTGCATCTACAATGGTCAAGAAAAGACCTACACCATCACTTTCCGCGATCCAGCATGGAAGGAACCAGCTCCTCTCCGTCCAAGACGTTTCAGAAGAGGCTAAACCTCCCATAAACTCATAACAAAAGGGGTTATCCACCACGGATAGCCCCTTTCTTTTTGTAGGCAGGGGAGATTTTGATTTATGAATTATGATTTATGATTTATGATTTGCCATGCGGGGTGTTTGCGTGGATGCATACATAATAAAAACGAATACCGCCACTCGTAGAGACGTCATATCATGGCGTCTCAAAAAACAAAAACAAAAGAGACGCCTCAATGAGACGTCTCTACAATAACCCACGAGTAGTTAATCACTATGAATTTTCTTTCACGAAATAAGTGCCAAGATTCATCAGCCAACTACCTACGGCATTTCCAAGAATCATAACAAATAGCAAGAGGAAAGTGCGCGGTTCCCAAGCGTTGGCCAGGGTGAAGTAACACATATTGGCAATGCTATGCTCAAAGCCACTCAAGATGAAGATAACAACCGGGAAGATGACGAATATCCACGAACGGCTCTTCTTGAACGAATCGTACGCCAGGTACATCATAACGCCACAAGCAATCGAGAGGATAAACAAGCTTGGGATAGAATCGTTCAGCTTGGTAGCTACGAGTTTGTTCACGGTGTCGTGATAGGCCAGGCGAGTGAATTGCATCACCGTACCCACGGCAAATGTTCCGACAAAATTGCCCAATATGGTAAGTAATATTTTTACAATACCCACCTCCTTGATATACCCAATCTTACCCGTATAAAGATACAGTTCGCGACAAATAATGGTGAGCAAGCCAAACGAGAAGAGTAGGGCACCAACCATTTTGTTAGGACACATCAAGTAGATGATGCATCCAAAAGCTATCATAAATCCCGATAAAATTGCTTTAATAAATACTCCGTACATAATTGTTTTTGCTTTTTGGGCGGCAAAGATAGCTATTTTCTTTTGGCAAATCTCTAAATATTTTGTACTTTTGCGCCTTAAATATAGGTTAGGCCTATAAATTAATGTGTAAATCGTAATTTTTAAATAAAAATGGGTAAAAAATTTGCCGAATATCAGAAGTTCAACCTTTCGGAAATCAACAAGGAAGTGTTGAAGAAATGGGATGAAAACGATGTTTTCGCCAAGAGTATGACTGAACGCGAAGGTTGTCCTTCGTTTGTGTTCTTCGAAGGTCCGCCAAGTGCAAACGGTATGCCGGGTATTCACCACGTAATGGCACGCTCTATCAAGGATATTTTCTGCCGTTACAAAACAATGAAAGGTTTCCAAGTGAAGCGTAAAGCTGGTTGGGATACACACGGATTGCCGGTGGAATTGGGCGTAGAAAAGGCGATGGGCATTACCAAGGAGGATATTGGCAAGACGATCAGTGTGGCCGAGTATAATGCTGCGTGCCGCAAGGATGTGATGAAGTTCACCAAGGAATGGACCGACTTGACTCATCAAATGGGCTATTGGGTGGATTTGGAAAACCCATACATCACCTACGATAACCGCTACATTGAAACATTGTGGTGGCTATTGAAGCAACTCTACAAGAAGAATCTGTTGTACAAGGGATATACCATCCAACCATACTCGCCAGCTGCAGGTACTGGTTTGAGCTCGCACGAGTTGAACCAACCGGGTTGCTATCGCGACGTGAAGGATACTACTATGGTGGCGCAATTCAAGATTAAGAACCCTAAGCCCGAAATGGCCGAGTGGGGCACACCTTACTTCTTGGCTTGGACCACTACACCATGGACATTGCCTTCGAACACAGCGTTGTGTGTGGGCCCAAAGATTGACTACGTAGCCGTACAAACATACAATGCCTACAACGGCGATAAGATGACCGTAGTATTGGCAAAAGCATTGCTCTACACTCACTTTAACAAAAAGGCAGAAGAGCTTGCGCTGGAGGATTATAAGCCTGGCGACAAGTTGGTGCCATTCAAGGTAGTGGGCGAATACAAAGGTCCCGAATTGGTGGGCATGGAGTATGAACAACTGTTGCCTTGGGTGAAGCCGGTAGAGGTGAACGAAAAGGGCGAATGGCAAGATGCTTCGGCTAAGGCCTTCCGCGTAATTCCTGGCGACTATGTAACTACCGAAGATGGTACAGGTATTGTACACATTGCTCCTACGTTTGGTGCCGACGATGCTTTCGTGGCTCGCGCAGCTGGCATTCCATCGTTGTTTATGATAAACAAGCGTGGCGAAACGCGTCCGATGGTGGACCTTACCGGTAAGTTCTATTTGATGGACGAGCTGGACGAAGCGTTCGTGAAGGAGTGTGTGGACGTAGCGGTGTACAAGGAGTACGAAGGCCGTTGGGTGAAGAACGCTTACGACCCACAATTTACCGTAGATGGTAAGTATGACGAAAAGGCCGCTCAAGCTGCCGAAAACTTGGATATCTACATTGCACTGAACATGAAGAGTGTGGGCAAGGCATTCAAGATTGAAAAGCATGTGCACAACTATCCGCACTGCTGGCGTACGGACAAACCGGTGCTCTACTACCCATTGGATAGCTGGTTTATCCGCTCTACTGCTGCTAAGGAGCGCATGATTGAGCTGAACAAGACCATCAACTGGAAGCCCGAATCGACCGGTACAGGACGCTTTGGCAAGTGGTTGGAAAACTTGAACGACTGGAACCTTTCGCGTAGCCGCTATTGGGGTACTCCATTGCCTATTTGGCGCACAGAAGATGGCTCGAGCGAAATCTGCATCGAATCGGTGGAAGAGCTGTACAACGAAATTGAAAAGGCCGTAGCTGCCGGTGTGATGGCAGAAAATCCATACAAGAAGGTGGGCTTCGTGCCAGGCGAATATACGCAAGAAAATTACGATAAGATTGATTTGCACCGCCCATACGTGGACGATATAACATTGGTAGCTGCCGACGGACAACCCATGAAGCGCGAAAGCGACTTGATTGACGTGTGGTTCGACTCGGGTGCTATGCCATATGCACAAATTCACTACCCATTCGAAAACAAAGAGTTGCTCGATGGTCGCGAAGTTTATCCAGCCGACTTTATTGCCGAAGGTGTGGACCAAACGCGCGGATGGTTCTTTACGCTCCATGCCATTGCAACCATGGTATTCGATAGCATTTCGTACAAGGCGGTTATCTCGAACGGTTTGGTGCTGGACAAGAACGGCAACAAGATGTCGAAGCGTTTGGGCAACGCCGTAGATCCATTCGAAACCATCGAAAAGTTTGGTTCCGACCCATTGCGTTGGTACATGATTACCAACTCATCGCCATGGGATAACTTGAAGTTCGACGTGGAAGGCGTGGAAGAGGTGCGCCGCAAATTCTTCGGTACATTATATAATACATACTCGTTCTTTGCGCTCTATGCTAACGTAGATGGCTTTGAGTACAAGGAGGCGGATGTGCCTATGAACGAACGTCCGGAAATTGACCGCTGGATTATGTCGGAATTGAACACACTTATCAAGCAAGTAGATGCTTGCTACAACGATTACGAACCAACCAAGGCTGGACGTTTGATTCAAGACTTTGTGAACGATAATCTCTCTAACTGGTATGTTCGCTTGAATCGTAAACGCTTCTGGGGCGGTGGCATGACGCAAGATAAGCTCTCGGCTTACCAAACCCTCTACACTTGCCTTGAAGTGGTGGCTAAGTTGATGGCGCCTATTGCTCCTTTCTATGCCGATATGTTGTACAACGACTTGACAAGCGTTACCGGTCGCGACAACGTAGTGTCTGTACACTTGAGCAACTACCCCGCATGCAACGAAGCGATGATTGATGCATCGCTCGAAGCACGCATGAAGATGGCTCAAGATGCTACTTCGATGGTATTGGCTTTGCGTCGTAAGGTGAACATCAAGGTGCGCCAACCGCTACAATGCATCATGGTGCCTATCGTTGACGAAGAACAACGCGCTCAACTTGAAGCCGTGAAGAACTTGATTATGAACGAAGTGAACGTGAAGGAGATTCGTTTCGTAGATGGCGCTGCCGGTGTGTTGGTGAAGAAGGTGAAGTGCGACTTCAAGAAGCTTGGTCCTAAATTTGGTAAGCAAATGAAGGCCGTAGCCAATGCCGTAGCAACCCTTTCGCAAGAAGAAATTGCAAGCTTGGAAAAGAATGGTTCGTTGGCATTGAACCTCGATGGCGCAGAAGCTGTTATCGAAGCGGCTGATGTAGAAATCTTCAGTGAAGATATTCCAGGCTGGTTGGTTGCCAACGAAGGCAAGCTGACTATTGCGTTGGATGTAACCGTAACCGAAGAGCTTCGTCGCGAAGGTGTGGCTCGCGAATTAGTGAACCGCATCCAAAACATTCGTAAGTCGAGCGGATTCGAAATTACCGATAAGATTAGCATAACATTGTCGAAAAACATACTTACCGACGATGCTGTGAACGAATATAAAGAGTATATTTGCAACCAAGTATTGGCTACGTCATTGACCCTTGCCGATGAAGTGAACGGCACTGAATTGGAATTTGACGACTTTAAGCTCTATGCTTTGGTAAGCAAATGCTAATTTTTAATTCTAAACTTTTAATTTTTAATTCTAAAGTTATGGCAGAAAAGACAAGATACTCGGATGCTGAATTGGAAGAATTCAGAGCAATCATCAACGAGAAGTTGGAAATAGCAATGAAGAACTATGAACAACTGAAATCTATTTTGAATGGTTCGGATAGCAACGATGTGGACGATACATCGCCTACATACAAAGTGCTTGAAGAGGGCGCAAACACCTTGTCGAAGGAGGAAACAACGCGTTTGGCTCAACGCCAACAAAAGTTTATCAATGGTTTGCAAGCTGCATTGGTGCGCATCGAAAATAAAACGTATGGCATTTGCCGCGAAACCGGTAAGTTGATTCCGGCCGAACGCCTTCGTGCTGTGCCTCATGCAACATTGAGTATCGAAGCTAAGAATAGCGGAAAGAAATAATGGGCAAGTTCTTCACTAAAGGCAGAATAGCCCTGCTGATTATTTCGTCGGTACTTATCATCGACCAAGTGATAAAGGTGGCCGTGAAGACAGGTATGTACTACCATGAGAATATAAACGTGTTTCAATGGTTGTACAGCAAGTTGGGGATAGATGCAGTACCCCCAACTTGGTTCTATATCTACTTTACGGAAAACAATGGCATGGCCTTCGGTATGGAGATAATCGATAAAATCTTTCTGACTATCTTCCGCATTGTAGCCGTATGTGCCATTGGCTGGTTCTTGTATAAGTTTGTGAAGAAAGGCATGAAGACGGGGTTCATTGTATGCATATCAATGATTCTTGCCGGTGCGTTGGGAAACATCATCGATTGTGTGTTCTATGGTGTAGTATTCAACGAAAGTACCTACTCGCAAATAGCTACCTTCATGCCCGAAGGTGGCGGGTATGCACCATGGCTATACGGAAGGGTAGTGGATATGTTCTACTTTCCCATCATCGATACCCATTGGCCAGAGTGGATGCCGCTTGTAGCGGGTGAGCGCTTCATCTTCTTCAGCCCCATCTTCAACTTTGCCGATGCTTCTATCAGTTGTGGCATCATTGCTTTGCTATTGTTCTATAGCAAATACTTGAATGAATCGTATCAAGAGATTAAATAATGAGTAAAAGTGTGCGTAAATATGGCTTTTGGGCGTTGCTTGCCGTTGTAATGGTGGCTTGCAAAGTGGAACGTCCTGGGTATGTACTTTCCGATGGCGTAATGGAGAAAGTGCTATACGACTATCACATAGCCAAGGCCATGGGCGAAAACTTGGACTATAACGAGCAATACAAACGCACACTCTATCTGAATGCGGTGTTCAAGAAGCACAACATCACCCAAGCGCAGTTCGACACAACAATGGCATGGTATGCGCGTCATCCGGAAGTGGTGAATGAGGTGTACGACATTGTGAGAGAGCGATTGATGGCGAGTCGTGAAAACTACAATCACTTAGTGTCGCTTCGCGATGGTAAGCCTACGAGGAGCAAAGCGGGCGATAGCATCGATGTGTGGATTTGGGATAGAATTCACATGCTATCGGGTATGCCGCTCGATAATAAGCTGATGTTTACGCTTCCGTCGGACGATAATTACCAAGCAAGCGATACCATAAAGTGGACAGTTGGCTTCAACTTCTTGTCGGAACAACTTGTCGATACCACGAAACGCCCTATTATGGCGATGCAAGTGGCCTACGCAAAAGATACAATCGTCAGTGCTTTGTGTAGGATAGATAGTAGCCAAGTGGCGCAATTGGTGTTGCAAGCCGATACGTTGGGCGATATTAAAGAGCTACGCGGATTTATCTATTATCCCACCAACCAACCCAAACATACGTTGCTGATAGACACTGTTTCGTTGATGCGCTACCATCAAACAAACGATTCTATTCCGGCTACAACCGATGATAAGAAGGAGGAGAAAATTGAGTTGGAAGTGCCACAAGCTTCGCAACGAAAGATTCTGCCTACCGAATCAAAATAGGATAACCCAATCGAAAAGCATGAAACGTTTTGCCGCACACTACCTTTACTTGCAAGGATTGGGCTATTTGAAGCAGTATGCCGTGGAGGTAGATAACGACAAAGTGGTAGGCTTATCGCCTTGCATGGCCGAAGTGGAGAATACCGAATGGTTGCCCGGTGTGTTGATGTTGCACACCGCAGAGAATTGGCAAGATGTGGCTATCACTCCGCAAATAATCAACGAAATTCCTACCGATTTATCCAAGGATGCGTGGAGACTAACGCATCTTTATCCCTATAACTTTACTTCAATGATGCCGTACGACGAAACTCGGCACAAACAACTGCTGTAGCTATAGCTACATTCAGCGACTCGCTTGTGGCGCAACCTTCGGGATAGTTGGGAATCAACAATTTGCGATTGATAAGTGCCGCAACCGGTTGGCTAATGCCATTGCCTTCGTTGCCCATCACAATCAATCCATGCTCGCTCAACGATTGCTTGTATATGCTATCGCCATCGAGGAAAGTGCCATAAATAGGTGTGTCGCCCAACGATTGAATCAAATCGGGCAGGGGAGTGTAATGTACATTGACACGCGCAATGGCTCCCATTGTGGCTTGTATTACCTTGGGACTAAATGCATCGGCCGTATTGGGCGAGCAATAGATGTGGCGAATACCAAACCAATCGGCCAAGCGAATGATAGTGCCTAAGTTGCCCGGATCTTGCACATCGTCGAGTGCCAAACAGAGTTCGCTTTGGGGGTAGTTTGTATTTACCTCTTCGGTGGGTTGTTCAAAGAGTGCAAGCACTTGTTGTGGCGTCTTCAGCAAACTTGCACGCGAAAGTTCGTCGTCGGTAGCTTCGACTATCTGAGCAGCTTCTACCAGCTTGTGTTGTGCCAACCATTGTGCGGTTGCTACCAACAAACGACAAGGAAAATGCCCCAACAAATCGCCCACCAACTTCGGCCCTTCGGCTAAAAACAATCGCTCTGCTTTGCGGTTCTTTTTCAACTCGAACGAGCGAATATACTTCATGCAATTCTTACTTAACGCCATCAGATTAAAATTTATGTTTACTTGCGATGGCAAAAGTAGCGGTTTATTTCAAGAATAAAAAAAATAGAAGTATATTTGTGCAATATTCGTAAAAACATGGCGATAAACTTCAAAAAACATATCATACCATTTGCATTCATCCTCTTCTTGACGGCATGTTCGTCCACCAAATATGTACCCGATGGCGAATATCTGTTGGATGAGATTAAGATATTGACCGATAATAAGGAGGTGAGAGCCTCTGAACTTTCGTCGTATGTGCGTCAGAAGCCCAACAACAAATGGTTTAATATCTTCAAAACGCAGCTACATATTTATAGTTTGTCGGGGCGCGACTCAACGAAATGGATCAATCAAGCTTTGCGAAGAGTGGGCGATGCGCCGGTTATCTATAGCGAAGAAGAGACTCTGCGCACTCAAGAGGAGTTGCGAAAGAGTATTCATAATCGTGGATACATGGGGGCCGACGTTGATTTCTCTACCGAAACCAAGGATAAAAAACTGAAGCTGACGTATCATGTCACTACCGGTAAGCCTTATCGCATTCGCTCGATAAACTACCAAATACCCGATGAAAAGCTTGAATCGTACATCTTGAACGATTCGCTTAATTCATTGCTACGCACGGGCATGAATTTCAATGTAGATGTGTTGGATGACGAACGTCAACGCATCACACGCCATTTGGGTATGAACGGCTACTATAAGTTTAACAAGGAGTATATCACTTATACCGCCGATACGGTAAGAAGCACCTATTTAGTGGATTTAACCATGAAAGTAGCACCATTCAAAGCGCATATTGATGCTACACCGGAGCCACACAAGCAATACTACATGAATAAGGTGAATTTCATTACCGACTACGACATTATGCAATCGTCGGACATTGCAAGTATTGAGATAAACGACTCTATCCACTACCAAAACTATCCTATATATTATAAGGATAAGCTGCATCTTCGTCCCAAGATTTTGGCATCGAATTCGGCCATTAAGCGAGGCGAATTGTATAACATACAAGATGTGGAAAATACCTATTCCAACTTCGGCCGTTTGCAATATTTGCGCTACACCAACATTCGTTTCTTTGAAACACAAGTGGGCGATACGGCCAAGCTGAATAGCTATGTAATGCTAACAAAGAACAAACCCAAATCTATCTCTTTCCAAATAGATGGTACAAACTCGGCGGGCGACTTGGGAGCAGCTGCTGCGCTCTCTTTCCAACACCGCAACTTGTTCAAAGGTTCGGAATTGTTCTCTTTTAGAATACGTGGCGCTTTCGAAGCGGTTTCTGGTTTGCAAACAACCTACCGCGACGATGGCTATACCGAAATTGGTGCCGAAGCATCGCTCAACTTTCCCCGTTTTATCTTCCCATTCCTATCGGCCGATTATCGAAAAAAGATACGTGCAACCACCGAATTGAACATGCAATACAACTATCAATTCCGTCCGGAGTTTACACGCATTGTAGCATCTGCAGGGTGGGGTTATCGTTGGGGCGTGAAGCAACAATATACCCAACATCGCATCGACTTGATAGATGTTAACTACCTCTATATGCCTTGGATATCAAGCGATTTCAAGGATAAGTACCTGAAAGAAAACGACGAGAACTATATCCTAAAATACAACTACGAAGACCGCTTGATTGTGCGCACCGGCTATAGCTTTACCTTTAATAGTGCCGGTAGTGCGTTGGTAAACAATACACTGATTGGTAATTCGTATGCTATCCGTTTTAATGTAGAATCGGCAGGTAATTTGCTTTATGCCTTCTCCGAATTGGCACACTTACCGAAGAATAAGAATGGTGAATATACGCTACTCGAAATACCATTTGCACAATACGTAAAAGCTGATATCGACTTTGCCGGCAATTACGTTATCGACTCGCGCAACTCTGTTGCTTTCCATTTAGCAGCTGGTATGGCTATTCCTTATGGCAATGCAGATATTATTCCTTTCGAAAAGCGTTACTTCTCGGGCGGTGCAAATAGTGTTCGTGGATGGTCGGTTCGTGAATTAGGACCAGGTAGCTTTGCCGGCGATGGAAACTTCTTGAATCAATCGGGTGATATTAAGTTTGATGCAAGTATTGAGTATCGCACCAAGTTGTTTTGGAAGTTCGAAGGCGCTACCTTTATCGATGCCGGTAACATTTGGACATTGCGCAACTATGCCGACCAACCAGGTGGACAATTCAAGTTTAATAAGTTCTATAAGCAAATTGCCGTATCCTATGGCATGGGATTGCGTCTCGACCTCGACTTCTTCGTTATCCGTCTCGATGCAGGTATGAAGGCTATCAATCCTATCTACGAAAGCGGTCGCAATCGTTATCCTATTTATCATCCTAAATTGAATCGCGACTTTGCTATCCACTTTGCCGTTGGTTATCCATTCTAACATAAAAAAAAGCTGAGTAGAAGAACTACCCAGCTTTTTTCTTATGATTTTCTTAACCTTATCTTGCAGCAAAATAAGTATCAGTCAATGCTTGACGAGCTTCAGCAATACCTTCTTCGTCGAGCGATACATTCAACTCTTCACCGTTAGGCAATGAGATAGAAGCAGTATTGTCATCGTTAAGCTTCAACAATTCTGTGCTAACGCCATCAGCAACAACATTCCAAGTGTTCAATTCTTGGTCGAATACCAATTGCATAGCAACCGATTCACCTTCCTTAGTGATAGAGTAACCATTTTCCAATGTTTCTACCAAGTAGTTACCATCTTCGCCTTGTACCTTCTTCACTTCACCAATGCTTGCTACTGGGTTGTTACCAGTCCAGAACTCTACAGAGTTAAGGATTACAGCATCTACGGTGTAGCAAATAGGATATACAGGAACGATGTTACAAGCCAAAAAGATCAATTCGTTAACGAATTTTGAACCAATACTTTGATTCCAATTCAACAAACGGCTATGCAAGCTGAATGAACCAACACATGATGACAACATAAAAGCACTACAAATCAACAAAGTAGCCACTTTCTTAAAACCAAAATTTTTCATAATAGTAATTGTTTTAAACTGTTAATACTACGTTATGTTTGCAAATGTATAGAAATAATGTGAATTGTCAAGCAAAACATCGAAAAAAATGTTGATTTGTTCAAAAAACTGTTCCATTGGTGATGTATATAAACAAAAAAGCCGAACATTTCTGCTCGGCTTTTGTACACTCTCAGGGATTCGAACCCTGGACCCACTGATTAAGAGTCAGTTGCTCTACCAACTGAGCTAAGAGTGCATCTCTCATTTGCGAGTGCAAAGGTAATGCTTTATTTTGTATTACCAAACGTTTATTCGATTTTTTTCGATAAAAAGGGCATTTTTTTATTCAAACACGTACATTTCGGAGGGTGTTGTGCGCTTCAAAGCACACAATTGCACATCTTTTCCGGGTATAATTCCCTTTTGGCGCAATTTCCATTCTACGGTTTTGTATGCCAATTCCGGATGATTGTTATCCTTGCTCAAGTGGCAAAGCCAAATATACTTTAAATGCTCTTCCATGTTTTCGGCAAGGAAATTGGCGGTATCCGTATTACACATGTGTCCATTTGCACTTGTAATGCGTTCCTTTAAATATGCTGGATAAGTACCCATTCGCAACATCTCTTCGTCGTAGTTGGCTTCCAATATTAAGTAATTAGCCTTCTTGATATAGTGCGATGCTGTTGGAGTAATCTCGCCCAAGTCGGTAAGGAAAGAGAATGTCTTTCCATCAATCTCTATACAATAGCCCACATTGTCGGTACCATCGTGAGGCACTTCGAATGCTTCAATCTTGAAGTCTTCTATCTGAACAGGCTTTCCTTTTTCTAGGAATCGAGCCGATTTTTGTGTCAATTTCTCGGTCATGCAATAGCTTCTATTGATACCTTCGTGAACACGTGCGGTAGCATAGATAGGGATGCACAATTTCTCGCCCAAGCCACCTACGGCTTTGATATGGTCGGCGTGGTCGTGCGTAATGAATACGGCACGAATCGTTTCGATGCCTATACCGAAATCCTTTAATGTTTTGCGAATGGTACGCGATGGAATGCCCGCATCTATCAGTATGCCATACGTCTCCGTGCCTAAGTAGTAACAATTGCCGCTACTTCCACTTGCCAGACTTATAAATCGTATTTTCATTCGTTAGTGTCTATCTTAATATAAAAATGCCGCCACTTTTCGGCAAAAGCGGCGGCAAAGGTAATCAAAATATGGTAAAAAACGGCTTATGCCTGTTTCTTTTTATCGATGGATTGGGTTATTTTGGCAAATAATAACAAGGCAAATGCAGCAACCAATCCGATAGCGGCAAAGTAATACCAAATATAGTGTGCATTAGCGCTGGCGGCTTGCCAAGCTTCGTGACTCTCGAATAGAACAGGGTCGGGACAATACTTGGTAAGCAAAATACCCGCAATACCAAAACCGAAGATTGAAGACAAGAACGAGTGCAAGTGGCTAAATCCTAAATACAATCCCTCTTCGCCTTTCGGTGCTTGCAAAGAGAAGTACTCCAAGTAGCGTGGCGAGATGAAACACTCTGCCAATGCTTGAACAACGATACCCAAAATCATCATTACGGTAATGTTGCTAACGCCCACAATCAGTTCGTTTTCGAAGATATTTCCGCAAGCCATCAGCAAAGCCGAAACAGGAATCAAGAACATACCAATGTTCATCGATGTAATAGCCGTACGTTTAGCCATTAAGCGAGTAACGAAACTTACGCAACAGAACACAACGAATGGATTTACGTTGGCTATCCAACCCGGTTTAGCCGTTTCGCCGGCCATACGGATAACATATTTTGGCATAGTGGCATACAATTGCTGTTGCACCATCCAGAAACCGGTTACAATGAGAATCAACATCAACAGACGGCCATTTGTACAGATGCGTACCAATCCTTTGGCTATTTCGTTCATGCTCTTGCCTTGTCCGGCAGTATGCACCGATTGGTAGAAGAAGAACACAGCTACAAGCGCCATCAGTGTCATAAATGCCGAGAAGTAGTTGATGTAGATATAGGCATGCGTACCGATAGCATCGCGCAAGGGGTCGATAACGGTCTTACCGGTAAATGCACCTAAGTTTACAATCATGTAGAAGATAGAGTATCCACGCGCACGATTCTCTTCGGTAGTCTCTTTCGCAATCGAACCGGTAATAACTGACTTGATAAACGAACCTCCCACCATAATCAGCAACAAGATAGGCACGATGAGCCAACGATTAGAGCTCTCGGTCAATCCGGTGAATTGTGTTGGGTCGCCATATGTTACCAATCCTGCAGCTTCGAGCATGGTAGGCAATACACCCAATCCGGTGTAACCTACGGTAAGCAAGCTGAAAGCCAATAACATGGATTTTCTGAAACCAATCTTATCGGCATATGCACCCGAAAATATAGGCAACAAGTAAAGACCTCCGGAGAAGAGACCAGAAATCATACTTGCTTCAAAATCGTTGAATCCAAGTATGTTAGATAGGTAAATGGTTAGTACGATAAATACGCCATAGTAGGCCATGCGCTCGAACATTTCCACAACGTTCGATACCCAAAAAGCGCGACTAAATTTATTTGTTGTTGTCATTAGCAAATATTAAAAGTTAAAGAATTTCTTGGCATTGTTGTAGCTGATATCCTCAATCATTTGGCATATACGTTCCATTTCAGCATATGGAATTTCACCATTTTCCACATCAGTACCTACAAGGCTACACAATGTACGACGGAAATATTCATGACGCGGGTAGGAGAGGAACGAGCGCGAATCGGTAAGCATACCCACAAATCGGCTAAGCAATCCCAATACCGACAATGCATTCATCTGCTTTATCATGCCATCCTTCTGGTCGGAGAACCACCAACCCGATCCAAATTGAATCTTTCCGGGAACAGTACCATCTTGGAAATTACCAATCATGGTAGCAATCATTTCGTTTGCACACGGATTAAGGTTGTACAAAATAGTCTTAGTCAGTTTACCATTGCTATTAAGTCTATCAAAGAATTTCGACATAGCCTTAGCTGTATTGAACTCGCCAATCGAGTCGAAACCAGTATCGGCACCAATCAACTTAAACATCTTGGTATTGTTGTTGCGAATAGCGCCATAGTGGAATTGTTGAGTCCAACCCTTTTCCCAATCCATCTCGCCAAAGATAACCAACATGGCACTCTTAAACTTCAAGATTTCCTCTTTAGTCAGAGTTGCACCACCATATACTTTATTAAAGATGGCCTTAATTTCCATATCGCTATAATCTTCGGCACAGAACTCTTCAAGACCATGGTCGGATAGTTTACATCCTTGTTCAGCAAAGAAATCGTGACGCTTGCGCAATGCAGCTATCATATCATCGAAGTTGTTGATGGTAACGCCACTCACTTCGGCCAATTTTACTACGTATGCACGATAATCGGCAGGAACCTCTACCGCCATCGCTTTGTCTGGGCGCCAAGTAGGCAACATTTTAATTTCGAAACCGCTTTCGCGTGTTTTGATGTGGTATTCCAACGAATCGATAGGGTCGTCGGTTGTACATACCACTTCTACATTGTATCTACGCATCAATCCACGAGCCGAATATTCGGGTTGTTGCAACTTCTCGTTACACTCTTCGTATATCTCGCGTGCTGTTTTCGGATTCAAAATTTTATCAATACCGAAAGCAGTTTTCAATTCAAGGTGAGTCCAGTGATAAAGAGGATTACGGAATGTATAAGGCAATGTTTCTGCCCATTTTTCAAATTTTTCCCAATCGGTTGTATCTTTACCGGTAATGAATCGTTCGTCCACACCATTTGTACGCAAAGCACGCCATTTGTAGTGGTCGCCACCGAGCCAAATCTCAGTTAATGTTTTAAATTGATAATCCTCTGCCACCATTTTGGGGTCTAAGTGACAATGATAATCAATGATAGGCATCTTTGCCGCATGTTCATGATAAAGCTTCTGTGCCGTTTCGTTGTGCAACAAGAAGTTTTCGTCCATAAATTGTTTCATAGAGGTGTATTTTTAATTATAAATATTATCGCATCGTTGTTGCTAATGCAAATTAGCGTGTAAATATACGCCAAAAATCTCAATGTTCAATAAATATTCCTATATTTGTACTCCAAATAACCAGAAATACATCATGAAAGCATTGAATAAACAAACAGCCCCGAAAGCTGTAGCCCCCGAACGCATCATCCAGTTTGGCGAGGGCAATTTCTTGCGTGCATTTGTCGATTGGATTATCAGCAAGATGAATCAGCGCACCGATTTCAATAGTAGTGTTGTGGTGGTTCAACCCATTGAACATGGTATGGTAGAGTGGCTTAATGGTCAAGATTGTCTCTATCACGTCAACCTTCAAGGACGTTTAAATGGCAAAGTAGTGAATAGCATCGACCGCATCGATTGCATCAGTCGCGCACTGAATCCTTACACTCAAAACGCAGCTTTCATGGCGTTGGCCGACCAACCCGAGATGCGTTTCGTCATCTCCAATACTACCGAAGCCGGCATTGCGTTCGACCCTTCGTGCAAACTGAACGATGCCCCTGCAAGTTCCTATCCGGGCAAGCTTACTCAATTGCTTTATCGCCGTTTCAAAACCTTCAAAGGAGATAAAACAAAAGGATTGATTATCATGCCATGCGAACTTATCTTCCTCAATGGCCACCATTTAAAGCAATGCATCTATCAATACATTGAACTTTGGAAAGAAGACTTTGGTGCCGACTACGAGAAGTTCAAGAGTTGGTTCACTAAATACTGTTATGTTTGCGCAACGCTTGTCGATCGCATTGTACCGGGTTTCCCTCGGAAAGAAATTGGCGATATTCAAAAGCGCATCTGCTATGCCGACAATATGGTAGTGCAAGCCGAAATCTTCCACTTGTGGGTTATCGAGAAGCCCGAAAACATGTCTATAGCTGCTTTGCGCAAAGAATTCCCGGCTGAAAAAGCTGGTCTGAACGTACTGATTGCTCCCAGCGAAGCCCCATATCACGAACGTAAAGTAACCCTTCTCAATGGTCCTCACACCGTACTTTCGCCCGTAGCCTACCTCAGTGGTATCAACATTGTGCGCGATGCTTGTAATCACCCCGTAGTTGGTAAATATGTACGCAAAGTGCAATACGACGAGTTGATGCAAACCCTTAACTTGCCTATGGACGAGTTGAAACAATTTGCGGCCGATGTGCTCGAACGCTTCGACAACCCCTACGTAGAGCATCAAGTCACCAGCATCATGCTCAACTCTTTTCCCAAATACCAAACGCGCGACTTGCCAGGTGTGAAAGTCTATTTAGAGCGTAAGGGCGAACTACCCAAGGGACTTGTGCTTGGTTTGGCGGCTATCATTACCTATTATAAAGGTGGTGTGCGTGCCGATGGCGCTGAGATTATACCAAACGATGCACCCGAAATCATGCAATTACTTAAAGAGCTTTGGGCCACTGGCGATACCCGTCGCGTAGCCGAGGGTGTATTAGCCGCCAAAGAACTTATTTGGGGCGAGCATGGCGACCTCAACACCATTCCCGGACTTACCGACATGGTTACTGGCTTCTTGAACGACATTCAAGAAAAGGGTATGCTTGCCACCGTGAAGAGTATCCTTTGATTGTAGAATGTAAATACGGTCGGTCGCTTTATCACAAATCAACAACCGTGATGCCGGCACCACCAAACTGCACATGCTCGTCTTGGAAATGTACCACACCAGGAACACTTTGCAGGTATTGACGAATCAAGGTTCGTAGAATACCTGTACCCGTTCCGTGCAAGATACGCACACGGTTCATGCCCACAAGAATGGCATCATCAATGAAATAGGTTACGGCTTGTAACGCTTCGTCGCCACGCATACCACGCACATCGATATCTTGTTTGAAATGGAGTTTCTTTTCGTACATCACGTCGTGCGTTTGCGTGCTGACAAAGGTACTCTTTGTGCTTACATCCGCTTGCTTGATTTGCGCTTGCGTTACCTCCAAGCGTTGAAGTTTAACAGTCGTTTTCAAGCTACCAAAAGCTACAACGGCATTCTTGCCATTCACTTCAAGCACTTGTCCTACGGTTGTTTGCCCCTTTATACGCACATGAGCTCCGGGCACAATTGCCGCCAATCGTTCGGCCTCTTTGCGTGCTTCTTGCGCAGCTTTTTCTTCGGCCGACAATACCGGAGTTGTAGCCTTTTGGGCTTTCTTTTCTTTGCGACGTGCCTGTTTCTCTTGCAAGCGTTGCATTTGTCGTGCAATCTTCTCCTCTTGCTCTTGTGCAGTCAATGCTTCGAGCGATTCGCGGAAGTCGGTCAGCTCTTGACGTACTTGGCGTGTCTTCTCTTTCTCGGCTTGTGCCTCTTTAATGGCACGAATGGTATTTTCAATCTTCGCATTGGCTTGACTCATCAACTGCTCTGCCTCTTCTTTCGCCTTGCGAATAATCTCTTTTCGTTGTTTTTGCAGATCCTCCATCTCCGTCTGATAGCGACTGATGGTATCTTCCATCTGCTTCTCGCGCTGACGAATATTTTGGCGCTTATTCTCCCAATAACGTTTGTCGCGCACAATATCTTGTAAGTACTTATCACTCTGAATATATTCGCTACCCACAATCTCCGAAGCATCAGCAATAACCTCTTCGGGAAGACCTATTTTGCGTGCAATCTCCACGGCAAACGAGCTACCGGGTTGACCAATCTGTAATTGAAACAACGCTTGCATCAAGTGACGATCGTACAACATCGCTCCATTCACTACACCTTCGTGATTGTCGGCAAAGTGCTTCAAGTTCTGATAGTGGGTAGTGATAACGCCAAACGTGCGCTTTTCGTTGAATCGCTTCAGCACCGCCTCGGCAATGGCACCACCAATCTGTGGCTCGGTACCTCCACCAAACTCATCAATCAGAATCAAGCTATGTTCGTTGCAATAGCGCATCATCAGTTTCATGTTGGTCAGGTGTGAAGAGTATGTACTCAAGTCGTCTTCCAAACTCTGTTCGTCGCCAATATCAATAAATATACTACCAAATATACCGGCTTGGCTACGTTCGTGTAGAGGAATAAGCAACCCACATTGCAACATGTATTGCAACAAGCCTACTGTTTTCAAGCAGACCGACTTACCACCTGCATTGGGGCCGGATATAATCAATATGCGCTGACTTTTATGCAATTCTATATCCAACGGCACTACTTTCTTTCCATGCTTGGCCAATGTCAATTGCAACAAAGGATGAATAGCTGTAGTCCAATCTATATGTGGTTTGCTACACAAGGCAGGCTTCAAGCTATTGCTTAGCACGGCAAACAACGCCTTAGCCCGAATAAAATCTATCTGAGCCAAGAACTCATACGACAATAATACATCGGGAATGGCAGGACGAAGTTGAATGCTGAACTCTGTCAAGATGCGAATAATCTCACGGCGCTCCTCGTTTTCCAATTCGCGAATACGATTGTTGGCTTCTACCACTTCAGCAGGCTCGATAAACACCGTCTTACCACTGGCCGATTCATCGTGAACAATACCACGAATCTTGCGCTTCAAGGCAGGAGCTACCGGAATTACCAAACGACCATCGCGCAGTGTAGGTGTAACATCTTTCTCTACCACACCTTCGCTTTGTGCACTGCGCAGAATATTATTGAGCGAGCGCGAAATACTACTCATCGTGCTTTGCAATTCGCGACGAATACGCGACAACTCGGCAGAGGCATTATCCTTTATCTTGCCATAAAGCGAAAGGATGGCATTGATGCGACTGATGAGTTGTGGAAACACCATTATATCGCCGGCCAATTGACGGAGGCAAGGGTAGGGGCTATCCGATTCGTCTTCGGCATCGCGCATCAAAAAACTTACAATATCGCGAATTGTCTCCAACGAACGACGAAGGTCGAACAGTTCGTTTTCGTCCAAATACATTCCCTCTACCCGAATGCGGTGTAGTGATGGGCGCACATCAAAGAAGTATTGAGCCGGAAACCCATCTTCCTCTTGCAAGATGCGTACAAACTCGCACACTAAGTCGAGCTGACTATTCACCTCGGCATAGCGGTCGCTAAATTGCATTTCATCCACACGTTCTTCGCCCAACGAACTGAGGCATTTTTCCTTCAGTAAATGGCGTATTTGGTCGAAACCTATCTTCTGTTCAAAGTTGTTTGGGTAAATCATGCTGCGAAAATACAACTATTTTATGAAAAAACCTCGAAAGATGCTTGCAGAAATAAAAATGATTTGTACCTTTGCAGCGCTTTTAGAGGAAAGCACTTCTGAAAAGGAGTTTTGGAGAGGTGGCAGAGTGGTCGATTGCGGCGGTCTTGAAAACCGTTGTACCGAGAGGTACCCGGGGTTCGAAT
>JAGBWA010000094.1 GCA_017630035.1 Bacteroides sp. | reverse complement strand
TACTCTCTTCTTACAGGTTCTTTAATTGCTCGGTAGCAATCAATTCAAGTAAGCCGAAAGTTCATCAGCAGAGATGTTTTTGGCTATTATCACACCATTGTCATCTATCAGATAGTTACCAAATCCGCGTTGCAAACGATAACGCTTGTACAAGTCAGATTCAACGCCTTGTGTTTCCACAAAACAAGCGGTAGTAGCTATCCTGTCCTTACGAATGGTTTCGTTGAAGATGGATGAATATTCATCGAACGACACGGAAACCATTTCCACTTGTGCGGGCGAAAGCGAACGAATAGCTTGGCTAAAACTTGCGTTTTGCATGCGCGAAGGTGCATCGTAGCTTGCCCAAAAATTGAGCAACACGTACTTACCTCTTAACGAAGCAAGGTCGGATGATTGCTCGGACGACATAGATTGAATTGAGAAATTCGGGGCTATGTCTCCCACATTAAGACCGCCCGTAGGCTTGTCTTTACCAATAAATGAAGTCAAGGAACTAATTACTAATACAACAAAAATCCATTTTACATGTCTCATGCAAGGTGATTTTAGTTAATACTGGTTGCTGAAAAATTAGCTTTTCCAAGCAACTTTGCCTTTCATTAAGTCAAATTCATGCCTTAAATCGGGCGCAAAGATACAATCAATTCAATATCCAACCAAAGAAAAATGCCTAAAAAGCATGTTTTATAACATGTTTTGACATAAATCAAGCTTTTTACAACCATTGAAAGGGCTAATCTTTACGGCTTTAGCACATCTTATGGATATAATTTACTATCTTCGCATCCAAATTTTAGATAACCATCATGTATTTTAGCGAACTACCCCTAAACGACCAAGTGTTGGACGCGCTCGATGCTATGCGCTTCGAAGAGTGCACCCCTATTCAAGAGCAATCGATACCGATTATTCTTGAAGGACGCGATTTGATTGCCGTTGCGCAAACGGGTACTGGAAAAACGGCCGCTTACTTGTTGCCGGTGCTCAACGAATTGTCCGAAGGAAAGCATCCTGAAGATGCCATAAATTGCATTATCATGGCTCCTACACGCGAATTGGCGCAACAAATCGACCAACAGATGGAAGGTTTCTCCTACTTCATGCCGGTGAGTAGCGTGCCTATTTATGGGGGAAACGATGGCATTTTGTTTGAACAACAAAAACGTGGCTTGACGTTGGGTGCCGATGTAGTGATTGCCACACCTGGGCGACTTATTTCGCACCTCAGCTTAGGTTATGTAGATTTGTCGCGCGTATCCTATTTTATCCTCGACGAGGCCGACAGAATGCTGGATATGGGTTTCTACGACGACATTATGCAAATCGTAAAATTCCTACCAAAGGAGCGACAAACCATTATGTTTTCGGCCACTATGCCCGCTAAAATTCAGCAACTTGCCAATAACATACTAAACAATCCTGCCGAAGTGAAATTGGCGGTTTCGAAACCTGCCGATAAGATTATGCAAGCGGCATACATCTGTCACGAGAGTCAGAAATTAGGCATTATACGCACACTTTTCAACGACGAAACACTGGAACGTGTCATCATCTTTGCATCGAGCAAGCTGAAGGTAAAAGAGGTAACGAAAGCGTTGCGACAAATGAAGCTAAACGTTGGCGAAATGCACTCCGATTTAGAGCAAAGTCAACGCGAAAACGTAATGCTCGACTTCAAAGCAGGACGCGTTAAAGTATTGGTAGCCACCGACATCGTATCGCGAGGCATCGATATTGACGACATTCGCTTGGTGGTAAACTACGACGTACCGCGCGATTGTGAAGACTATGTGCATCGCATTGGTCGTACAGCTCGCGCCAACAACGATGGTGTAGCCATTACCTTTGTAAGCGAACAAGACCAAGGATATTTCTATAAATTGGAAAAATTCTTGGAAAAGGATATTTACAAAATTCCTATGCCTGCGGAATTAGGTGAAGCCCCCGAATATAAACCAAGAAGGGAAAATAAATTTAGCAAGAAGGGTAAATTTCATCATCGTGGTAAAGGGAATAATAAAGGAAAAAGAAATATTCGGACAAACAACCCCAACAAAGCATGAAACCAATAGTATCCATCATCACCATCAACTTCAACGGATTGCACGATACATGTGCCATGATAGAGTCGTTGAAGCAACACGAAACCTATCCTTACGAGGTTATCGTGGTGGATAATGGCTCGAAGCAAGACGAAGCATCAATCATTGCCGAGCGATACCCTATGGTGAAGGTGGTGCGCAACGAAAATACAGGCTTTGCCGGTGGAAACAATGTAGGTTTACGCTTGGCCGAAGGCGAATATATCTTCTTCCTAAACAACGATACAGAGATTAAAGAACCTGTTTTAGAAAAGCTTGTAACACCGCTAAAAATGAACGAGAAATGCGGCGGAGTATCGCCCATGATTCGTTACTTCCATGCGCCCGATACGCTACAATATGCAGGCTTTACCGAGCTTACCGACATTACCCTTCGAAATAGTTGCATTGGCTTTGGCGAATCGCACAAATTGCACACACAAGCTCACCCTACGGCTTCGCTACACGGTGCAGCTATGATGGTGCCTATGCGCGTAATAGAGAAAGTAGGCACCATGACCGAGGTTTATTTTCTTTTCTACGAAGAGCTTGATTGGTCGGAGCAAATCAAGCGTGGAGGATATGAATTATGGTACGAACCTTCGGTTTCCATTTATCATAAAGAAGGACAAACCGCTCGCAAGGGAAGTCCGATGCGCGAGTTTTACCTATCTCGTGCAAGAGTATTGTTTGCACGTCGCAATCGTTTTGGATTCAAGCGATTACTCTGTTGCCTCTATTTGCTAAGCATAGCTACACCCAAGAAGGCACTCACCTACTTGCTACAAGGCGAAGGAAAGTTGGCATGGGCAGCTATAAAAGGTTCAATCAAGGGGTTATTCATGGTGATAAGGGCCACCATTTAGGATATTCATAGCACGATAAAGTTGTTCAACAAAAATCAATCGTACCATTTGATGCGAGAAAGTCATACGCGATAAGGAAATCTTTTCGTGCGCAGCTGCATACACCTTTTGCGAAAAGCCATAAGGGCCACCAATGATGAACACCAATCGCTTGTTCACACTATTCATCTTCTTCTCCATGTAGTTGGCAAACTCTATCGAGCGCATCTCCTTGCCACCTTCGTCGAGCAATACAACGACATCGCCCGGTTGTAACGACTTCAAAATCAGTTCACCCTCTTTCTCTTTCTGCACCTCTTCCGAGATGCTTTTCGTATTTTTCAATTCGGGAATCACCTCCATATCGAACGACAAATAGCGTCGGGTGCGTTGTACATATTCATTGATGGCCGTTACAAAATAGGGCTCAACCGTTCGTCCTACTACTAAAAGAGTTGTTTTCATTCGTTTTTCTATAAAGTTTGCACAAAAATAGCTAAAATTTCCAAGCTATATAAAGAAAAGCCGTATCTTTGTCACATCAAGACTTAAATACATTAAAGAATGAATAGTACAGAACAAGAATTGATTGATAGATTGATTGACCTATCGTTTGCCGAAGATATTGGCGATGGCGACCATACCACACTATCGTGCATCCCTGCTACAGCTATGGGAAAGTCGAAACTTTTGATAAAAGAAGCTGGTGTATTGGCCGGTATTGAAATAGCGAAAGAGGTATTTCGTCGTTTCGATCCCGAAATGCAAGTAGAGGTATTTATCGAAGATGGTACTGAGGTTAAACCAGGCGATGTAGCTTTGTTTGTGAGCGGACGCGTGCAATCGTTGTTGCAAACCGAACGCTTGATGCTGAACATAATGCAACGCATGAGTGGCATTGCTACCATGACACGCACCTATGCCAAACGTTTGGAAGGCACCAACACACGTGTTTTGGATACGCGCAAAACTACTCCGGGCATGCGCATCTTGGAAAAGATGGCCGTGAAGATTGGTGGTGGCGTGAATCATCGCATCGGCTTGTTCGACATGATTTTGCTTAAAGACAATCACGTTGACTTTGCCGGCGGTATAGACAAAGCTATTCTTCGTGCAAAAGAGTATTGCCAAGCCAAGGGAAAAGATTTGAAGATTGAAATTGAAGTGCGCAACTTCGACGAGTTGCAACAAGTGCTCGACTTGGGCGGTGTAGATAGAATTATGTTCGACAACTTCACACCCGAGATGACACGCAAAGCCGTAGAGATGGTAGGTGGTCGTTTCGAAACCGAATCATCGGGCGGCATCACTTTCGATACCTTGCGCGACTATGCTGAATGTGGTGTAGATTTCATTTCGGTAGGTGCACTCACCCACTCTGTCAAGGGATTGGATATGAGCTTTAAGGCTGTTTGATAACAGATTAGCATACGATTACAAGTGCGGCGAAGCAATGCTTTTGCCGCACTTTTTTTATATATACAAACTTTAACGCAATTTTAACCAAATTATTTGCAGCATTTCGCAACTTTGCTCGTCTAATAGGCAAAACAACATTCATCAGTGGCCTAAAACGAATGGTTTGAAACAAGAATTTACTGAAATAGAGGAAATTGTAAAGGGTTGTCGAGCAGGAAAGGAAGATGCTCGAAAGAGACTTTACACCCTATACGCAAAGCAGCTATTAGCGGTAAGTTTTCGTTATACGGGCAATATGGACGATGCACACGATGTGTTGCACGATGGATTTATCAAAATCTTCACACACTTTAACTATCGTGGAGATTGCTTGTTGAAAACTTGGCTGGTGAAGGTTATCACAACGCAAGCCATTGATTTCCTTCGACATAAACAACGTTTGGAAAACATACTTGTAAGCGATGAATGCATGAGCAACCTTCCCGACGAAAACGATGCGTTAGAACAAAGCAATCGCATTTCGGAAGAAGCACTGATGCAAATGGTGGCCGAGCTACCCGATGGATGCAGAACAGTATTCAACCTCTATGTATTCGAAGAAAAATCGCATAAAGAGATAGCACAACTACTTCATATAAAAGAACATACATCAACATCGCAATACCATAGAGCAAAAGCATTGTTGATAAATAAAATTAAGGAGTATGAAAAACGTAGATAAATTTAGCGAAAGCATACGATGCCGTTTGAACGATGCACAACTTGAAGTGCGCGAAGGCTTTTGGGAAGATTTGCAAACAAATATTCCGGTTGCAAACAACAAGCAACGCCTTGCCTGGTGGTGGGTGGCCGCAACCATATTACTTGTTTTAGGATGGCGTACATTTTCATGGATGAATAGCCATGAAGAGGTGCACAAAGCAATAAACGAACCGATTGCTTACGCGCCTAAAGCTACTCAAAACAAAGAAGTTACGCAAACGGATTGGAAAGAGCAACACGCACAAGTTATTAATAAACAACAGACGAAAATGGCTTCTTCAACGCCTCAAGCGCCTTATTATCACCAAGCAAGCTATTCGAACGAGCAAGCAAACAATAACCCTTACAACAATAATTACGAATATGCCGAAGTGCACGTTCGTGTAACAATAAGTCAATCGAAAACGACAAAACAAGAGACAACACAAGCACATGCAAATAACTATGCGCAAGGAATGGGAAGTGATGTTCAATCAACCACATCCGAAGTAGCAACATCACACCCCACACCTTGGGCAATGAAAGCATTCGTTGGTTGTGCTATGCCGAGCAACGAGTATGCCATGCCACTATCGGCAGGAGTAACTTTCGAGCGTTCGATAAGCAAACGACTTTCAGTAGAAACAGGATTGATTTACAACCAAATAGAAGCAATGAACGATGCTAATAGCAAAGAAAAACTACACACATTGGAAGTGCCAATAAAGATGAATGCTACCTTAGCTGAAAGCAAACGTGCACACCTTTACGCATCTGTAGGTGCATCCATCGAAAAGTGCATTGCCGGCGCGTCGGACAATAGCTTCGATGCCGAGCCATTACAAGCATCGCTCAATGCAGGATTGGGTGTAGGCTACAAACTGAACGATAGCTTGCAACTCTTTGCCGAGACAACCCTCTCCCACCATTTCGATAACTCTTCGCATAGCCGTACACTCTACAACAAACACGCCACCAACTTAAATTTAGCGTGTGGTGTACGCATGAAGTTATAATTTAACACTCTTCGCTAAACAATACGTTTATCTCTTTCATTATATAGACAAAATGAAAGAAACTTTAAAAACGATAAGGGTATGTTTAAGAATTTAGTTTATCTATTGATTGGTTTGACACTTTTTGCATCGTGCAACGAAGAGACGTTCGATTATTCACATCCCGATGTAAAACTATACATCAAGCAACTGAAAGCAGGTAATTATGCTTCATCCCGCACAGAAGATGTGGATAAAATGCCTGCTTTTACCGTCGATGATATTCCATTGCTTTTGGAATATACAAACGATTTTACGATAATACCTTCCTTCCCATTAGTACTGGCATCATCCGATGCAAAACTACGCTTGGCCGAATGTGTGCTTTGGACAATCGAAAGCATCCGATTGGGACGTGCAGCTTCATGGGGAAGTAAGTTGGTATATGCCGATGCCGACAACTACGAAGGCATCTATTTCCTTAGCGACGAAGATTTAAGTAAAGCCATTGAGTATTACCGAAGATGGTGGGAAAAATACACAAACAACCCCGATTATTTTCGGGATAATGACCCTTGTTTAAACGACCCTTTATGCGGAACTCCTTATATGTGGTGGTAATAACACTATGTTTGCCATTCGTTTCCTTTCGTACCTATGCGCAAGAGCATCTGCCGCAAGACTCTATACGCTTGCAACAGTTGTTAGAGGAAGCTATTATCGGCACACCACAAATGGAGGGAAATAAACGATGGTTGGACTTCGACTACACCCTACCCACAACACCAACAACAATAATTAAAAAAGATTCCATCCGCCTAACCTTACGCCCCTATGGCTATGGCACACCATACGATTGGGATCCAATCAATCAATGCCGACTTGTGAAGAAATCGGATGGTAGTTGGCAACCCGAAGGCTCGGCACCAAGCATGAATGCACGCGCTTTTACGCCAAGCAAAACAAACGAAATAGCTGCACCTCCACAAAGCATTGGTACAGATTTAATGTACATCTTCACCAAAGAGTTTTGGCAATTTCAACGTAGGAAAAACAAAAAGAAGTTGGGTGGCGTATTGGATGCTTATGCTACTCAGTAGCTTTAGCGCCATGTTCGGTATGGATAAAGCGTTTGTTGGCCTCCTTCAAACGGAACAGATTGATGAACATCAACACAAACGAATAAGGCACCAACAACATGCTACGAACCAAGCGCCAACCCCAATAACGACGAGGAATAGCAACACCCAGCGATAGGAGCAAAACAGATAGGATTATCCACCATTTCACAGAAATAGCACTACAGAAAATGGTAGTTGCAAGGGTAAATATCGCGATGAATCCCAATAAAAGCACACGCGAGAAAGCCGCTTGCTGATAAAGCTTATCTATAAATCCCCATTTCTTCTCCTTGATGGCACTTGGTAGCTGGTTCACAAATTCGGCAAAGCTATAGTATTGTGCCGACAACCAACGACGACGTTGGTTATAGAAACCATCCATCTTCTGAATCTTTTCGTCGAGCACCTTTGTTCGAGGTAGATAATGGAAGAAATGTCCTTCGTACAACAATTTCATTTCCAATACTCTATCAAATCCGCCAACCGATGTATTGGTCATCATAGCATCGTAAAACAATCCAAATTCAAAGGCCATACCCGAACCAATAAGAGCAGTTGGCATACCTAAATTAACGTGTCCTAAACGGAAAATGGAGTTGTTCATCTCTTCGCTAACGGCATCCAAGTAGGCCGTATTTGTATTCAAATTCTTAGCTACACGGTGTGTTTGTAGTACCTTTACTTCAGGATTAGCGAAAGCATCGTTCACCTCCGACAGGTATTTTTCATTAACGATGTTATCGGCATCGATAATCATGGCTACATCGTAAGGCGCATCCTTTCCTACATACTCAAGCGCTGCCTTCAGCGATTTAGTATTGGTACTTTTCTCAAAATCTACTTGTAATAATTTGATAGGCATTGCCCTAAGTGCATCGTTCGTTGCTTGCGTCATGTGGTCGGAAATTACCAACACATCGAACATGTCACTTGGATAATCTTGATTTAAGCATGATTTTACGGTTTCTTTAATTACGGCATCTTCGCGATAGGCCGCAATAAGTATCAGGTATCGCTTACGTTTATCGGTAGGTGCAGGTTTAGGCGGCATCCCTTTCAACGTAGCCATACTGAATACGAAGATATAGAGTACATTTACTGCTAAAAGCAGAAAAAACATCCAGTCGATTATATGAAAAATACAATCCAAATCTTAAAGAAACATTAAATTGTGGTATATTTTTAACAAAGGTATAATTTATTTTTGAAATAAACGAATTATTTACAAAGAAAAGTAAAAAAAGCGCCAACATCATCTCTGATATCAACGCTTTTTATGAATATATAACCCTTTAATTATCGTCTTGCTTCGGCAATGTAGGCAAGTGCTTCGCGGCACTTATCAGTAACATATGCCCAATCTTCTGCCTTCACCTTATCGTTGGGGAAAAGTTTTGAACCCATACCTACACAGAAAACACCCGCCTTTATCCAAGCAGTAAGATTTTCTTGGGTAGGTTCTACGCCACCTGTTATCATAAGTTTCGACCATGGCATAGGTGCCATCAATCCCTTAACCAACTTAGGACCAAGTACATCGCCTGGGAATATCTTACACAAATCGCAACCCACTTCTTGCGCAGCACCTACTTCGGATACGCTTCCGCATCCCGGTGTATAGGCCACTAAACGGCGGTTACAAATCTTTGCAATTTCAGGATTGAACAATGGGCCTACAACAAAACATGCGCCCAATTGAAGATAGAGAGCAGCGGTAGCCGGATCAACAACCGAACCTACACCCATTGCCATTTCTGGACATTCGGTAGCAGCAAACTTCACCACTTCGGCAAACACTTCGTGTGCAAAATCGCCACGGTTAGTAAATTCGAATGCACGAACACCACCATCGTAGCATGCCTTAACCACCTTCTTTGCCACTTCGGCATCTTTATGATAGAATACAGGCACCATACCTGTTGCACCCATCTTGTTCAGTACAGCAATCTTATCAAACTTTGCCATAACTTAGCTTTTAATTTTCAATTCTCAATTTTTAATTTATCTCTGTACACGTCCGTTAGCATTACCGCCGGCCAAGCTTTCAACCTCTTCGATAGATACCAAGTTGAAGTCGCCATTGATAGTATGCTTCAAAGCCGAAGCAGCTACGGCAAATTCGAGCGCATCGCCTTGGTTGTCTTTTGTAAGCAAACCATGGATAATACCACCCGAGAATGAGTCGCCACCACCTACGCGGTCGATAATTGGATTGATGTCGTAACGCTTCGATTCGTAAAACTCTTCGCCGTTGTAAATCATTGCTTTCCAACCGTTGTGAGTAGCCGAGAACGATTCGCGCAAAGTAGAGATAACATATTTAAAACCAAACTCTTTGGCCATAGCTTTGAAGATACCTTTGTAGCCCTCGGCATTGGTTTCGCCACCCTCTACATCGGCATCGGGCTTGAAGCCAAGACAAAGTTCGGCATCCTCTTCGTTACCAATACAAACATCAACATATTGCATCAACGGACGCATAATCGATTGCGCCTTCTCTTTTGTCCACAACTTCTTACGGAAATTCAAATCAACAGATACGGTTACACCATGACGCTTTGCTGCTTCGCACGCCAAACGAGTAAGTTCGGCAGCTTTGTCCGAGATAGCCGGAGTGATACCCGACCAATGGAACCAATCAGCACCTTCCATGATAGCATCGAAATCGAAATCGGCGGCATCGGCTTCGGCAATAGCCGAGTGTGCGCGGTCGTAGATTACCTTGCTTGGACGCATAGAAGCACCAGTTTCCAGATAGTAGATACCTACTCTGTCGCCACCACGCGCAATGTATTCGGTATTTACACCATATTTACGAAGTGCATTTACAGCCGACTGACCAATCTCATGTTTAGGTAGCTTAGTAACAAAATAAGCATTGTGACCATAGTTTGCACAACTAACGGCAACATTAGCTTCACCACCACCATAAACTACATCGAACGAGTCGGATTGAACGAAACGGGTGTTTCCCGGCGTTGAAAGTCTCAACATAATTTCGCCAAGTGTAACAACTTTCTTTCCCATAATTGTTTTGTAATTGTAACAATATTTATCCTTATTATTTACCTATTAGCACACAAAAACAGCCAAATACTTATTTATCAACAAAATAGCCATTTTCGTGCACGCAAACGAAATTTCCGTGTGCGGGCACAAAGGTAACACTTTTTTTGAAATACAGAAAATTAATGTATATTTGTATCGAAAATATTGTGTGCGCACACAAAAAACAGAGTATTAATGGCCGAAAGAATCAGAATTAAAGACATTGCCAAGCGTGCAAACGTGTCGGTAGGCACCGTGGACAGAGTAATTCACGGGCGTAGTGGTGTGTCAAAGAAAAGCCGTGAGCGTGTAGAGGAAATCTTGAAAGAGATGGACTATCAGCCAAACATGTATGCCAGCGCATTGGCATCGAACAAGAGCTACCTATTTGCTTGCCTATTGCCCAAACACGAAGAGGGAGAGTATTGGACAGAAGTGCAACGAGGCATCTACGAAGCCATGACAGCATTTAGCGACTTCAACATCCACATCGAGATAGCCCATTACGACCCCTTCAACTACGCATCGTTCGTCCATGAAAGCCAATCGCTCCTGGGCAAGGAATTGGATGGTGTATTGTTGGCACCTACCCTTCCCTCGTACACCAAGCCATTTACCGACAAACTAAAAGAGCAAGCTACACCTTATATATATATAGATTCGAACATAGCCGAAGAGCCGGCATTGGCCTTCTACGGACAAAACTCGGTGCAAAGCGGCTATTTTGCGGCAAGCATCTTGATGATGTTGTGCAATGCCCCACACGAACTTGTTATTTTCCGTAAGAAGTACGAAGGTGTTATTGGCTCAAACCAACAAGAAAGGCGCGAAGTAGGCTTCAAACGCTACATGCAAGCACACTATCCGCAATGCAAAATCTTAGAGTTGGACTTGCAAGTAAAGAACGAAACCGACGATATGCTGATGCTGAACAAATTCTTTCAAGAACACCCCAACGTAAAGAATGGCATCACCTTCAACTCCAAAGCCTACATCGTGGGCGAGTTTTTGCAACGGGAGAAGTTGGACGATTTCAACCTCATCGGTTACGACTTGCTACAACGCAATGTAGCTTGCCTTAAGGAAGGCGGCATTAAGTTTCTTATAGCCCAACACCCTCGTTTGCAAGGATATAACGCCATCCAATCGTTGTGCGAACACTTGATACTGAAGAAAGCCGTAAATCCGATAAACTACATGCCCATCGACTTGTTGACCAAAGAGAATATCTCGTACTACAACATCCGATAAAAGCCCATTTTGTATGAAAACCAAATACTTAAAAATCAACTCATCCGATAACGTTGCCGTAGCCATAGACAACTTAAAAGCCGGCGACAACATCCTTATAGACAATCAGCCACTTGTGCTAAACGACGACATACCCGCCGGACATAAGTTTGCGTTGAAAGATTTCACCGAAGGCGAAGCGGTTATCAAATACGGCTACCCCATAGGACATGCCACCGAAGCAAAAAAGCGCGGTGATTGGATGAACGAAAACAATATCCAAACCAACCTATCGGGGCTATTGGATTACACCTACCAACCCGTCGATGCATCATTAGACATAGCCAAGGAAGCATTATACTTCAAGGGCTATCGACGCAAGAATGGCGACGTGGGCATTCGCAACGAGATATGGATTGTACCTACGGTGGGATGCGTAAACGGCATTGCAAACCAATTGTGCAAAGGATTGAAGAAGGAAACCCTTTGCCAAGGCGTCGATGATATAGTGGCCTATCCGCACAATTATGGTTGCTCGCAATTGGGCGATGACCACGAAAATACCAAGAAGATTTTGCGCGATTTGGTGCTCCACCCCAATGCCGGTGCGGTACTTGTCGTAGGTTTAGGATGTGAAAACAACCAACCCGATGCCTTTCGCGAGTTCTTAGGCGATTACGACACCGAGCGCATCAAGTTTATGGTGACACAACAAGTGCCGGGCGATGAATACGAAGAAGGTATGAAGCTACTTCGCGAACTCTACGTTGTAGCCTCGCACGATGTTCGTTCGGCAATTCCACTGAACGAATTGCGTGTAGGCCTTAAGTGTGGCGGCTCGGATGGCTTTTCAGGCATCACGGCCAATCCATTGTTGGGCATGTTCAGCGACTTCTTAGTGGCCCAAGGCGGCACAAGCGTACTGACCGAGGTGCCCGAAATGTTTGGTGCCGAAACAATCCTAATGAACAGATGCCGCAACGAAGCGCTATTTAGCAAGACGGTGAAACTGATAAACGACTTTAAGCAATACTTCCTTTCGCACGGCGAGCCAGTGGGCGAAAATCCATCGCCGGGCAACAAAGCCGGAGGCATCTCCACTTTGGAAGAAAAAGCATTGGGATGCACGCAAAAGTGCGGCAAGAGCTATGTAGAAGGCGTTATGAGCTATGGCGAACGCTTGCAAGTAAAGGGATTGAATCTGCTTTCGGCACCGGGAAACGACTTGGTAGCCTCTACCGCTTTGGCCTCGTGCGGTTGTCACATGGTGCTATTCACCACCGGCCGCGGCACCCCCTTCGGCACCTTTGTACCCACCATGAAGATTTCTACCAACTCGCTATTAGCACAAAACAAACCCACCTGGATAGATTTCAATGCCGGCATCATCTTGGAAGACGAGCCGATGGAAGAAACCTGCAAACGATTCATCGACTACGTAATCCGTGTGGCAAGTGGCGAGCTGGTAAACAACGAAAAGAAAGGATATAAAGAGATTGCCATCTTCAAAACTGGCGTAACTTTGTAAATTAAAAATTAAAAGTTAAAAATTAAATGAAAGCATTAAGTCCGCTTGCCGTATTTTTATGCCTCTACTTGGTTGTATCGCTCCTACTGAACGACTTCTATAAAATGCCCATAACCATCGCATTTTTAGTATCGTCGTGCTACGCCATACTCATCACACGTGGCATCAAGTTGGAAGAGCGCATCCACCAATTCTCCGTTGGCGCATCCAATAAAAACATCCTGCTCATGATATGGATATTCATCATGGCAGGAGCCTTTGCACAAGGAGCCAAGGCAATCGGTGCCATCGATGCTACCGTAAACCTAACCCTACAGATACTCCCCGACAACCTCTTGCTGGCCGGCATCTTCATAGCCGCCTGCTTTGTGTCGGTATCCGTTGGCACAAGCGTTGGCACCATCGTAGCGCTAACCCCCGTAGCCGTAGGTTTGGCCCAAAAGACAGGCATCGACGTAGCCTTTATCACCGCCATTGTTGTGGGCGGCTCCTTCTTTGGCGACAACCTATCATTCATCTCCGACACCACCATTGCTGCTACCCGCACGCAAGATTGTCAGATGCGCGATAAGTTCAAAGTAAACCTACAAATCATCCTACCCGCCGCCCTCATCGTATTGGGCATATACATTGTTCAAGGCTCATCCATCCAAGCATCTGCCACCACCCAGAACATAGAGTGGATAAAGGTTATCCCCTACCTTGTAGTATTGGGCACAGCCATAGCCGGCATTAACGTGCTCATCGTGTTGCTATTAGGCATCATAGCCACCGGCATTGTAGGATTAGCCACCGGCACCCCACTCTTCGGTTGGATAGGCGCCATGAGCCAAGGTATCATCGGCATGGGCGAGTTGATAATCATCACCCTCCTTGCGGGCGGCATGCTGGAGTTGATTCGCTACAATGGCGGTATCGACTATATCATCCAAGCACTTACCAAGCGCGTCAATGGCAAGCGAGGCGCCGAACTAAGCATTGCGGCATTGGTCAGCATAGCCAACCTCTGCACCGCCAACAACACCATTGCCATTATCACCGCCGGCCCCATAGCGCGAGGCATATCCATGAAGTACCACCTGGACAAGCGAAAAGTGGCCAGCATCCTCGACACCTTCTCCTGCTTCATCCAAGGCATCATCCCCTACGGCGCACAAATGTTGATGGCCGCAAGCCTGGCTATGGTATCGCCTTTGAGCATAGTGGGCAATTTATACTACCCATTTTGCATGGGAATTTGCGCTATTTTAGCCATTATTTTACGTTTTCCCAAGAAATATTCCTGATTTAAGTTGCTGAATGAAATAAAATTAGTACCTTTGCACCCGCTATTACGGGATAATAGCATTAATTCAAATCATTAACTTAAAAAAATTAATTAAATGGCAACTAAAATCAGATTGCAAAGACGCGGTCGCAAGAGCTATGCTTTCTATGCTATCGTAATTGCAGATTCAAAGGCACCACGTGATGGTCGATTCATTGAAAAAATTGGTACTTATAACCCAAACACCAATCCTGCCACTGTAGATTTGAACTTCGAACGTGCTCTTCACTGGGTTATGACAGGTGCACAACCAACAGACACTACACGTAATATCCTTTCTCGCGAAGGTGTTTACATGAAGAAGCATCTTTTGGGTGGTGTAGCCAAGGGCGCATTCACTGAAGCAGATGCTGAAAAGAAGTTCGATGCTTGGAAGAACGACAAACAAAAAGGTTTGGCTGCTTTGAAGGCTAAGGAAGACGAAGCAAAGAAGGCAGAAGCTAAGGCTCGTTTGGAAGCTGAGAAGAAGATCAATGAAAACAAGGCTAAGGCATTAGCAGAAAAGAAGGCTGCAGAAGAAGCTGCAAAGGCCGCTGCTGAAGCTCCAGCTGAAGAAGCTACCGAAGCACCTGCTGAGGAAGCACCTGCCGCTGAATAATTTCAGTAAGGCACAACAAAAAATGGATTAAAACTACAACTCCTTACTGACATTGTTAGTAAGGAGTTTTTTATTGCACATTAAATATGAAAAAAGTACTTTATTTAGCAACAACCGCCCTCCTCTTTGCGGCATGTACAAACGATAGTTACACCATCAACGGCACCATCGAAGGCGTTGCCGATGGTGTGAAAGTATATTTGAATCGCGCTGAACTTGCCGACCTAATAGTTATCGACTCTACCACCACCTATCAGGGAAAATTCACTTTCCAAGGAACACAAAAAGAGATGGCCGAACGCTACATCACCTTCCAAACCGAAGAGATGAGCCGCCCAAAGCTAATAGACTTCTACTTGGAAAGCGGTAACATCGACATCGTAATTGGCGAAGAAGGCTCTTCTGTAACCGGTACACCCAATAACGACATCATGCAAGAGATTCGCGATGTAGAAACCAAAATCAGCAACCAAGCTCGCGTCATTATAGATTCACTCTCGACCAACGAATTGAGCGAAGACGAATATGCCGAAAAGGTAGCACAACTCGAAGCTATGGACAAGCAAGCCACCAGTTTCATCATCGAATCCATCAAGAAGAACATCACCAACCCCATTGGCATCACCCTCCTCAGGCAAAACTACTACTACATGAGCTTCGACGAATTGGCAGAAATAACCAGCCAAATCCCTGCCGAGTACACCAACGACGAAGCCATCCGCCTCATCATGGAAAGCATCGAAAAGACAAAAGCCACATCCGAAGGCCAAAAGTTTACCGACTTTACCATGGACACCCCCGAAGGCAAGGAAGTGCGTCTATCCGACTATGTAGGCAAAGGCAAGCTCGTACTTATCGACTTCTGGGCAAGCTGGTGTGGTCCCTGCCGAAATGCAAATCCCTCGTTGGTAGCCCTTTACAACGACTATAAAGAAAAAGGATTCGAGATTGTAGGCGTATCGTTGGACGAAAGCAAAGAAAATTGGATAGAAGCCATTAAGGAAGACGGCATCACCTGGCCACAAATGTCCGACCTCATGCGCACCCCTGGCGAGATAGCCAGAACCTACGTCATCAATAGCATCCCCCATACCATCCTCGTCGATGGTGAAGGTACCATCATTGCCCGCGGCTTGCATGGCGACCAAATCAGAGAAAAGGTAGCGGAGATCTTGAAGTAATCAAAGCATATAAATACCATAAACAAAAGCGCATCGTCTTGATGCGCTTTTGTTGTTTTTATCGGATACCTATATATTATGGAATCATTCATTTATTAGTCCAAAAACTCCTTATATGCAGCCAATCCCTTAACAGTCAACAAATATTTCTGGCGAGGGTGACGAGGAGAATCTGGATAAAGCATACGAACATATCCTTCCTGCATTGCTGGAGAAAGAGAATATTCAATAAAGTTTGGTCTATCCTTTAAGCCGACAGCAGCCATCATCTCCTTTACCGACAGTTGTTTTTCCGCGATAGCACCTATTAAACGCTTTATGTTCTCATTATTCGGGATTAAACTTGTTGGGGTACTTGTTGGGGTATCCGTAATTATAACCTTTTCTGCTCGAACATGAAGATATCGGTTCATCAGTTCGTTATTCTCACCCATAAGCAAGTTCCTGAAAAATCGTTCAAGATGGACCGGTTCTTTGTAAATACCTTTTTGAAGATTTTGGTAGTTTGCCCTGACAAGAGCATTACGAAAATACCAGGAGTGCTCCTTAAATATGTCATTGTTGACCTGAAAACCTAAAGAATGCAAGTACTTAATAACAAAGACTGCAGTTGTTCGAGTATTACCTTCTCCAAATGGATGTATCTGCCAAAGATTAGACGTAAATTGAGCAATATGATTCACCACTTCTGTCATATTTAAGCCAGCATAGTTAAAATCTTTCTCTTGTTGTATATCATACGAGATAGCACCTTTTAGGTCAAGTGGGTGTGAGTATGTAACAGTATCACCATCCAACACCCATTCCTGCTTTGTTATTTCATAGTCTCTCAGATTACCAGCAAACTTGAATATACCAGAGAATATTCTTCTATGAATAGATGTAAAACCTTGTAATGAAAATGAGAATGAAGGCTCATTTATAATTTTGGTAATATTAGCAGCAGCCTTGTCAGCCTCCTCATTTTCATTATCTTCAGGCGTTCTTGCTGTCTTTGACTGATAGTATGTATCAATAAGTTCTCTAACCTGGTCAATGGTTATATCACCTTCAATATGTTTGGTAGCAGCATCGTTCAGATACTCTGATGTTTTCAACCCATCAACAGCCTGCAAGCCAATAGCTGTTTTCCACGCTTCAGCTCTTTCCTTACCACCAGGTTCCCCCATTCTTATGTATGCGTCAAAGTCTATCATATTGCAAAATTAATATTATTAACCATATTAACCGGTTGGTGAAATTAAGAGTAACCAACATTAAAGCTATATAATCTTGTTATGTACAACTTGTACACAAAGTTCGTAAAGTTTTTGGAAATATGCAAGCAATTCTTCTATGATTTGATTAAATGAGGAAGGAAATATTACTCGTCGTATATTTCTTCTGTTGAGTTTAAAATAGCTGTGATATTGAATTAAATCCGCCAAATGTTACCTTGTTAACTGTTAACAGGTAACAATCGACAATATACAAAATGCGAATGCTAAACGATATGTTTAACATTCGCATTTTTTCTCAATAGAAAATTAGCCATTACTTATGTCCGACCCTGGTCTTAACTTAAGACCAACCTTAGCCTTAAGTTATGATTAAAATAAACACTACTTCTTCACATACTTCCGATAAAACTTCTGCATCACATCAATAAATTCATTTGGCAATCGTTTCAACACTTCCTTTCTGATATGCTTAGGCACTTCACCATAATAAGCATCTGCAATACTACCGGTAATAGCACCCATAGTATCAGCATCTCCACCCAATGAAACCGCCAAACGAATGGCACTTTCAAAGTCTGTGCTCTCTAAGAAAGCAATAATTGATTCGGGAACAGAGCCTTGACAAGTCACATCAAAGTGATAATCTGGTCGTATCTCATCACAAGTGCGGTTAAGGTTATATCCGAATGTATTTTCTATATATTCCTTGATTTCTTGTTTACTTTTTCCTGTGCGAGCCATAAAAATACAAGTTGCGGTTGCTTGCGCTCCTTTGATTCCTTCTGGATGATTATGTGTAACTTCTGCACTTCGTTTGGCTGCTTCCAATGTTTCTTCCACTGTATCAAAAGCCCAACCTACAGGACTAACACGCATAGCTGAACCATTACCAAAGCTATTGTACGGCTTTGGCTCATCTTCTCTTAACCATGTTCTGAACATTCCACCATATCCTGCATGTGGATAGCGATTACCATAATCCTGCATCACACCAAGCAAGCTGTCACCTGTAATCAACCAATCCGCATTTGCTACGGTCATTACCGAATCATCTGTAAATTTAGAAAAAGGAGTAAACAGGTAAAAATCATATTTCTTAGTGGCATTAAATTCATAAAAAGAGCCAATAATGTCACCTGCCATTGCACCGCACAAGAACTTAACATCTAACTTGCCAAGAATTGCTAATGTCTTTTCATCAGCTAATCCACTATAATAACGGTCTAAGACTTTTCGGAACAAATCAACATCTGACACTTCATTAAATAATGTCATGCAAGAACGGACTT
>JAGBWA010000093.1 GCA_017630035.1 Bacteroides sp. | reverse complement strand
CAGGAATTTTAAAAGTGTCGAAATTGAATCAGCCTTTTTGCCAACTTTGATATAATCTTCAAATACGGCTGCATCCATCTTATAGAACTCATCCATATCCATACGGATATCTTGTTCAAGATATGTTTCCACATCCTTCATATAGCGAAGATTGACCTTGGAGGAGTTAGCTATCAAATCACACAGAGCTTTTTCGGGTGATGCCATAAGGAATGCATAGTCGCCCTTGTGGATACTTCTTACTCCTATCGAAAATGCTTCTCTCGATATATACTTGTAGTCATAACCTCCGATAGGAGTTTGAAAGCTACGTGAATGTTTTACTGTCATTGATTGATGAACATATACAGCCTCGGGGACAAGTCCATAATATCTTAATGCTGTTGACATGGAAATATACGAAGGCGCATAGAGATGATTGGCAATCAATTCACTCGAAAGAGTTTTTCTTGAATATTCGGGATTAACCACATAAAGCCCTCGCTTCAGTCTGATAATAAATCCTTGTTTCTCAAGCCAGGTTACTTTCTTGTTAGCAGACTTGAGTTCCGGATATAACGATTCTATTATTGAAGTCGTAACTGGAATGATTCCTATTTCAATTAATTCTCTATTCATGCGGCAAATATAGCAATAATTTGAACAATAAAAGAAACAAAACTTCTTTTTCTATTCAAATATTTCCCGTTTATATATTTTTGATGGTAATTAAGAAAGGAAAGTGATGACACTGAATATTGCCTCACAAACATAGCTTCGCAGGCTCGCGAAGCTATATTTGCAAAGCTATATTTGCGAAGCACCGTGCCACTTTGCCATTTAAAATGTATATATAACACTATACAAAAATAAATAATTCAGCCTATTTTATAAAATAGAACCAATTTATTATTTTTCTCCTTATACCATATATACATTTTAAATGGCAAAGTGGCACAAACAAAGAAGTACCCCTTCCAGAAGGCATTCTGAAAGGGGTACACTCAAAATAATATCTTATAGAAAGCTATTTCAACATCTTTTCGGGATCGAGGTTATCGGCTTCGATATCCTTGAAGTAGCGATAGGTACCAACCTTGAGTTCGTCGGTAGCTGCATCGTCGCACACGATGATGCCCTTTTCGTGCATTTGCAAGGCACTGATGGTCCACATGTGGCTAACACCGGCTTCGATGGCGTGGTAGAGGGCACGCGCCTTGTTGTGACCATTCACGATTATCATTACTTCGCGAGCATCCATTACGGTGCCTACACCAACGGTGAGGGCGGTTTTGGGTACTTGGTTCACGTCGTTACCGAAGAAGCGTGAGTTGGCAATGATGGTATCGGTGGTCAATGTCTTCTGACGAGTGCGCGAAGTGAGCGATGAGCCGGGTTCGTTGAAGGCAATGTGGCCGTCGGGGCCAATGCCACCCATAAACAAATCTACACCGCCATACGACTTAATCTTGGCTTCGAAACGAGCACACTCGGCATCCAAATCGGCAGCATTGCCATTGAGGATGTTGGTATTTTCGGGCTTAATATCGATGTGACTGAAGAAGTTATTCCACATAAACGAGTAATAGCTCTCTGGATGCTCCTTAGGCAAACCAACGTATTCGTCCATGTTGAAGGTAACAACGTTTTGGAAAGAAATCAAACCTTTCTTGTTCAGGTCGATCAATTCCTTGTACATACCTAACGGAGACGAGCCGGTGGGACATCCTAATACAAACGGCTTTTCGGGAGTAGGATTGGCCGCTTTAATCTTGGCTGCTACATAGTGAGCTGCCCATTTTGATACGGATTGGTAATCCGGTTGAATGATTACTCTCATCTTTTTTTCTGTGGTTTAGTTTGACAATTTATATTTATTCTCAAAATTTATTGACAAAAGTATTGTTTTCCTTGAAAAACACCAAGGGTTTTCATTTTTTTTTGCACCAACGCATTAAATTCGTGGTTCTTTAACCCCCAATGGGGAGCTATACGCAAATCGGCGGGCGATTGCGACACGAAGCGTTCGATCACTAAGTCGGGGCGCAAGTGTTGTATATAATCCACCACCATATCCACATACTCGTCCAACTCGAAGAGGTGGAAGTCTTCGGGATGTTGTGCATACTCATTGGCCATGCGCGTACCTTTTATCAGTTGCAACTGATGCAGCTTCAAGGTGGTAAGCGGCAAGGTGGATAGGCGTTGGGCTTGCAACAACAAGGCATCGTGCGTCTCGCCCGGCAAGCCTAAGATGACGTGTGCGCCTACCAAGATGCCACGTTCGGCCGTTTTGCGTACCGCCTCTTCGGCTTGCTCGTAGGTGTGCCCACGATTGATGCGACGCAAGGTGTCGTTGTCGGTGCTCTCTATGCCATACTCAACAAGCAGAAAGGTGCGTTTGTTCAGCTCGTTCAGGTAGTCCAACAAGGCATCGGGCATGCAATCGGGACGGGTACCAATGACCAAGCCTACCACATCGCTCACCGCCAACGCCTCTTCGTATTTAGCAATTAGTGTTTGCAACTCGCCATAGGTGTTGGTGTATGCCTGAAAGTAGGCCAAGTATTTCATGTCGGGATATTTGCGTGCGAAGAATTGCTTACCCTCTTCCAACTGCTGGGTGATGCTCTTCTCGGTACGGCAATAGTCGGGATTGAATGTCTGATTGTTGCAATAGGTGCAACCTCCCCACCCCTTACTTCCATCGCGATTGGGACAGGTGAACCCTGCATTTAGCGATATCTTTTGCACTTTATAGGGGAAACGTTGCTTTAGGAAGCTGGAAAAATCGTTGTAGGGAAGTGCTTGCATTTGCCTAATTTTTATGGGCGCAAAAGTAGCGGATGTTGACGAAAACGCCAAAGAAATGCGCCGTTTTTTGTACATTTATTATAAAATGAGTATCTTTGCACTAAAGAACAAACTATATGAAAAAGACAAGTTTTATCGTACTGATGCTGATGGCCGTGCTGACCATTCAAGCACAAACAAACGCATTGACCCTGCAAGAGGTAGTGGGTGGAGCCTTCCGAGCTGAAAACATACAAGGTTTTATCCCCATTCCGGGCGATGGCGAACACTATACGCAGATGAATGCCGAAGGAACGCAAATCATTAAATATTCGTTCAAGACAGGCAAGCAGGTAGAGGTGCTTTTCGATGCCGCTACTGCACGCGAGTGTCCCTTCAAGAACTTCGATAGCTACACCTTCTCGCCCGACGGCATGAAGTTGCTCATTGCTACCGAAACCACGCCCATCTATCGCCACTCGTACACCGCCGTACACTACTTGTATAGCTTGCGCCGCAATGTAGAGGGCAAGATAAACAATGTGGTGGAACGCCTTTCGGAAGGTGGGCCGCAACAAGCACCGGTATTCTCGCCCGATGGTAACTTAGTGGCGTTTGTACGCGACAATAACATTTTCTTGATAAAGACGCACTTTGGCAATAGCGAAAGCCAAGTGACCGAGGATGGTAAATTCAACCAAGTGCTGAACGGTATCCCCGACTGGGTATATGAAGAGGAGTTTGCCTTCAATAGCGCCAT
>JAGBWA010000092.1 GCA_017630035.1 Bacteroides sp. | reverse complement strand
TACAAGTTCTATTTTTGCTCAACCATCGAATGTACCCCTGCGTTTTAAACTGACCAACTGACCAACTGACCGCTTTTTCTGTTTAGTAGGAAAATGGTTGCTGTCAAAAAAATATGTGATTGCTATTCTTTACTCTTCGGCGTCTGTCCGAAAGGAAGGATGGCAAGCTTGGCCAGTTTGAAGTGTTGCATGCCAAAAGGAATGCCAATGATGGTGACGCAGAACACAGCGCCAACAATGAGGTGTGCAATGGCCAATTCGATGCCGCCAAAGATAATCCAAAGGATGTTGAATGCAAGACTGAGGCATCCCATAGGGACGGGGTCGAAGGTGGGCGACTTGCCAAAGGGGTGCATAGCATAGAGGCCAATCTTCATTAACTGATACCCAAAGGGTATGCCAACGATGGTGATGCAATACAATAAGCCAAAAAAGATGTAAACCAACCCTAAAATAAGGCCGCCAAACACAAACCAAATGATGTTTCCTAATAGTGACATAATAAGTTGAAGTTTTTTAATTATAAAGTTCTGTTTTGCGTTGCAAATATCAATTTTTTTTCGTTTCTTTGCAATGAAATAGAAGAATAAAATTATGGCTAAAAAAAATAACGCAACATCTAAAAATCAAGAACCCGCGAAGCCTTCATTGCTGAAACGTGTGAAGGCGTTCTTTCAAAACGAGACGATGCACTTCGTGCTTGGCCTCCTGTTGGTGATATTTTCTGTCTATCTGCTGTTGGCATTCCTTTCGTTCTTTGTGACGGGTGCTGCCGACCAAAGCATCTTAGATTCAACAAGTTCGGTGGATTTATCATCGACCAATAACGGCGTGCAAAACTATGCTGGCTCGCGTGGAGCACAGCTCGCGGCCTACTTGATAAACGATTGCTTCGGCTTGGCATCGTTCTTTATTCTGGTGTTCATGGCGCTTGCTGGATTGAAGTTGATGCGTGTTCGCCAAACCAACTTGATGAAGGTGTTTATTGTCTGCTCGCTATTGCTGATATGGGCATCGCTCTTCTTGGGATATGCATTTGTGGATGTTTATCAAGCATCGTCGCACTTTGCTTGGGGTGGTATGCATGGCTACAATGTGAGCCGTTGGTTGGAGTCGCAAATCGGTGCGCCAGGCGTATGGATGTTCTTGCTTGTGGCGGCCATCTGCTTCATGATTTACCTAAGCACGAAAACCATTGTCTATCTGCGCGACCTGCTTTCGCTGAAGTATATCCGTAAGAAGGCCAAGGAATCGGATGATGTAGCCGTTGATCCCTTTGCGACGGTGGAAGCAAATGAACAACCGCAACCTGAGATTGAGGAAACACCATCGCCAGAGATTAACTTGACGATAGACGATGAAGCTAAACAACCCGATGCCGTGGTGGAAGAGCCTGTAGATGACGAGGTGGAGCTGGTGGTTGAGGAGTATGATGACGAGGTGGCTGGCGCTGAAACCAACGTCGCAAATGGCGACAATGGTGATGCTGACAAAGAGCCTCTCTTCGAGGTGGAAACCAAAGCCGATGAGGCACCTATGCAATTAGAACCCTACAACCCTCGCTTGGATTTGGAGCACTACCGCTTCCCAACCATCGACTTGATGAAGCACTTCGACGATAGCTCGCCAACCATCGACATGGAAGAGCAAAACGCCAATAAGGAGAAAATCGTCAGCACACTTCGTAGCTTTGGCATCGAAATCAGCACCATCAAGGCAACCGTAGGACCTACCGTAACGCTATACGAAATAACCCTTGAACAGGGTATCCGCATCCAAAAAATTAAGGGATTGGAAGATGATATCGCCCTAAGTCTTGCCGCGTTGGGTATCCGTATCATTGCGCCAATACCGGGCAAGGGTACCATTGGTATCGAAGTGCCCAACATCAACCCGAAGATTGTTTCCGGACAAAGCATCATCGGTAGCAAGAAATTCCAAGAATCGACCGCCGAGTTGCCTATCGCACTGGGTAAGACCATTACCAACGAGGTGTTTATGGTGGATTTGGCCAAGATGCCGCACGTGTTGGTGGCCGGTGCTACTGGTCAAGGTAAGTCGGTAGGCTTGAACGCCATCATCACATCGCTACTCTACAAGAAGCATCCTGCCGAGTTGAAGTTAGTGCTTATCGACCCCAAGAAGGTGGAGTTCAGCATCTACTCGTCCATCGAAAACCACTTCTTGGCGAAGTTGCCCGATGGAGGCGATGCCATCATTACCGACGTAACGAAGGTGGTGCAAACACTTAGCTCAATTTGTGTGGAGATGGACACCCGATACGACTTGCTGAAGGCAGCGCAAGTGCGCAACGTGAAGGAGTATAACGAAAAGTTCATGGCACGCAAGCTGAACCCCGAAAAGGGACATAAGTACATGCCATACATCGTGGTGGTGATCGATGAGTTTGGCGATTTGATTATGACCGCTGGACGCGACGTTGAGCTGCCCATTGCACGTATTGCTCAGTTGGCACGTGCCGTAGGTATCCACATGATTATTGCTACCCAACGCCCCACAACCAACATCATCACCGGTACCATCAAAGCCAACTTCCCTGCTCGTGTGGCCTTCCGCGTATCGGCTATGATAGACTCGCGCACCATCCTCGACCGCCCAGGTGCTAACCAATTGGTGGGTAAGGGCGATTTGCTCTTCTTGCAAGGTGCCGACCCCGTGCGTGTGCAATGTGCCTTTATCGATACACCCGAGGTGGATAACATCTGTAAGTTCATTGCCAAGCAACAAGGCTATACATCGGCCTTCTTCTTGCCCGAATATGTTGATCCTAATGCCGGCGAAAGCGAAGTGGGCGATGTGGATATGTCGCGCCTCGACCCCCTCTTCGATGAGGCGGCACAGCTTATCGTGTCCAACCAACAAGGCTCAACCTCGCTCATTCAACGCAAGTTTGCCATTGGCTACAACCGCGCCGGCCGCTTGATGGATCAGCTGGAGGCAGCAGGTATCGTAGGCCCCGCACAAGGAAGTAAACCGCGCGAAGTGTATTGCGTGGATTTGACCGACTTGGAAATGAAACTGAACAATATCCACTCGTAAAGCCAACCGATTATGAAACGATTGCTACAGCTGATAATTGCTTGCCTCATGGCTTTGCCGTTGATGGCGCAACAACCCACCGCCAAGGCACTGCTCGATGATGCATCGGCCAACCTCCGAGCCAACGAAGGCATACGTGCGGCGCTTACCATTGTGACAGACGAGGGAGAGGTAAAAGCCACCATCTGCATGAAAGGAAACAAATTCGTGTTGGAAACACCTGGCATGAAAACATGGTTCGACGGCACTACCCAATGGACATACTTGGAGGTGAACGAAGAGGTGAATGTCAGCACACCCACCGCAGCCGAGTTGCAACAGATAAACCCCTATGCGCTGATGGAAAGTTACCGAACAGGATACGATCTTACCTTGACCGCCAACCATCAAGCAAAGAGCTTCTACGAAATAACATTGAAGGCGCAAACCTCTCAACAACCCGTTGAACGCGTTGTTCTATTGCTAAACAAAAAAACATTGCACCCCATTCGCATTAAGGCCAAGCAACAAGGTGCGCCAGGCATGGCAGAGGTGATAGTAACAGAATATAAAACCAAACAACCTTATACCAACGATTTCTTTCAATTCAATCCTGCCGAGTATCCGCAAGCGGAAGTTATCGACTTGAGATAGAAACAAATAAAAACAGAATAATATGGAAACAAAAAAAGTAAAATGCCTAATCATAGGCTCAGGCCCAGCAGGCTATACAGCTGCTATCTATGCCGGACGTGCAAACCTCTCGCCGGTGTTGTACGAAGGATTGCAACCTGGTGGACAATTGACAACTACCACCGAAGTGGAAAACTTCCCTGGCTATCCCGAAGGCATCAGTGGCCCACAATTGATGGAAGATTTGCGCAAGCAAGCTGCTCGCTTTGGCACAGATATGCGCTTTGGTATTGCTACTAAGGCCGATTTGAGTCAGGCACCCTACAAGATTACCATCGACGACGAAAAGGTGATTGAGGCACAAACTGTGATTATTGCTACCGGTGCCACCGCTAAGTATTTAGGCTTGGAAGACGAAAAGAAGTATGCCGGCATGGGCGTAAGTGCATGTGCTACATGCGATGGTTTCTTCTACCGCAAAAAGGTAGTGGCCGTTGTAGGTGGTGGCGATACCGCTTGCGAAGAGGCTACCTATTTAGCTGGTTTAGCAAAGAAGGTGTACCTCATTGTGCGTAAACCATACTTGCGTGCATCGGACATTATGCAAAAACGCGTGTTGGAGAATGAAAAGATTGAAGTACTCTTCGAACACAATGCCGAAGGCTTGTTTGGCGACAACGGTGTGGAAGGTGTACACCTGGTGAAACGATTGGGACAACCCGACGAAGAACACTACGACATCCAAGCCGATGGTTTCTTCCTGGCTATCGGACATAAACCAAACTCGGACATCTTCAAAGAGTATATCGATACCGATGAGGTGGGCTATATCATTACAAAAGATGGCTCGCCATGCACCAAGGTGCCCGGTGTGTTTGCTGCAGGCGATGTGGCCGACCCACACTACCGACAAGCCATTACCGCCGCGGCAAGTGGATGCAAAGCCGCTATCGAAGCCGAAAAATATTTAATGTCATTATAAACACAACATTTTTTAATAAAACTCGTATCATGAAAAAGAATCTTTTAGCTTTTGCGATGCTCATGATGGCATCTGCAACGTTTGCACAAATCAACTTTGGTGGTGTGCAAGCAAATGACAACAAAATGGAGTACTCACAAAAGTTTGCCGACATAAACTATGCGGGCGACGACCAAGCGTATCACACATTGGACATCTATTTGCCAAAGGAAAAGAAGGCATCCTATCCGGTAGTGATTCATATTTATGGTAGCGCATGGTTTAGCAACAACTCGAAGAACATGGCCGACTTGAATACCATTTGTGCGGCATTGCTCAATGCTGGTTACGCGGTTGTTACACCCAACCACCGCTCGAGCAACGATGCCAAGTATCCGGCACAAATTAACGATATTCGCGCGGTGATTCGCTTTGTTCGTGGCGAAGCGGCCAACTATAACCTCGATCCTAACTTCGTAGGTATATCGGGCTTCTCGTCGGGTGGACACCTGGCTTCGTTGGCATTGACCACACACGGATTGAAGAACGGTATTCTTAACGAAGAAAACTACGACTTGGAAGGCTCGCTTGGTGCGCATACCAACCAAAGCAGTGATGTAGATGCAGCTTGCTCATGGTCGGGCCCTATCGACTTGCAAAACATGGATTGTGGCGAAGGTATGAAGATGCCTACTTCACCCGAAGAGGTGCTGATTGGTGTGCCAATGTCGGAAAAGCCCGATAAATACGCCTTGCTTAGCCCTATCCACTATGTAGATGCTAACGACCCTCCAATTATGGTTTTCCATGGCACAGAGGATAATGTAGTGCCTTATTGCCAAGGTGAACGCTTTGCAAAGGCATTGAAGGATGCCGGTGCTAAGTATCAATTCAACCGCGTTGAAGGTGGTGGACACGGATTTAACATGTACTCGGAAGAGAACTTGCAAAAGATGGTCGACTTCTTCAACCAAGCAAGAAAGAATAAATAGTGACTATGATAAATCATAAATCATAATTCATAAATCTCAAATCTCCACCCCTTTTACCATGAAAAGAGCCTATTTATTATTGCTACTTGCCATTACATGCATGGCAAGCTATGCACAAGAAAAAGTATCTATACAAGTCGATGCACAGAAGACCGATGGCTATATCGACGAATTGTTGTATGGTCAGTTGTTCGAACATATCTACTTCTCGGCCAACAATGGCGTTTGGCAAGAATTGATTTTCGAACGCTCGTTCGAGCCAGAACACTATCCAGGTATCCATCCACGCGATGGCTATTTCGATGGTTGGTTTATGGACGATGAGCAAGTGTTGCATTCGCCTACACGATACGAACAACCTCTCGCTATTACAAGCATTGATGGCGATGAGTATGAGATTACGATGGACGTAAATTGGCGTGCATATAAGTTGGCACGTCGTGCATGGAGTGGCGGCTTGCTCGATATCCGTTTTGCGTTTGGCAACCAAGCCAATGGCGAGCCATACTACTTGCGCATTCACAACCCAATGTACGAGGGTGAACGCTTTACACCCGCACAAACCGAATCGCAAATCAAGGCGCAAAACGATGCCGAAGCACGTGCTAAGGCTGAGGCTATGCAACGCCAACCAAACTTCGCCATTTCTACGATGCAAGAACGCGAAATAGAAGGACGTGGAGGATTTAAGCGCAAGGTTAGTGCATTGGTGCCGTTGACATTGAAAGTGGCCAACGAAAAGCAGATAAACGAAAATCGTGATTGGCACAAATTGCGCATCCTTTGCAAAGGTAAGAATGTAAAGGTGTATTGGGATGGCAAGCAAGTGCTGAGCTATAACAAGCTGGATGTTACCGGTAAGAATGATGTAACTTTCTGGGTAAACTATACCGAGACGCTTTATCGCAACATTCGTGTTGCATCGACCGATGGCAAGAAAATCTATTTCGAGGGCACACCCGAAGATGTGAAGATACCTTCGGTGGCACATCAATGGAATGCTTTCGGAAAAGGTGGCGCATACGAATTGGTGAAGGGCGATGCCGTAAACATGCAATATGCTCAAAAGATTACTGCTACCGATGGCGAAGCAGGTATCTTCCAAGGCCCACAAATTGTGCGCAAGGGTGAACAATACATCGGCTCAATCTATGCCAAGAGCCCACAAGGTGGTACATTTGCCGTAGCTATGCGTGCCAATGGTAAGATGGTAGGCGAAAAGCAATTCGACGTTCGCTCGAACGATTGGAAAAAGTATGAGTTTACATTGGATTGTGCCGACTATGAAGGCGATGCCGATTTCGCTATTGCCGTACGCAAGGGTAGTGTGTTGTTCGACCAAGTGACAATGACTACACGCACCGGACAAGCAATGGGTGGCTTCCGTCCCGACATCTTCAATGCTGTAGATGCGTTGCATCCAACCTCTATGCGTTGGCCGGGTGGTGGCTATGTGGCACAATACAATTGGAAGTGGGGTATTGGCCCACAAGAAGAACGCCAACGTTGGCCACATTGGATGTGGATGGATTACGACCAAAACGCATTTGGTACCGATGAGTTTATTCGCTTCTGTCGTGAAGTAAATTCAGAGCCTGTTATCGTAGTGAGTGTAGGTTTCGACCGCCCAGATGAAGAGCGTGCACGCATCCTACAAGATGCATGCGATTGGGTGGCCTATTGTAACGAACCTGCTACCGGCAAATGGGGTAGTGTGCGTGCTGCTAATGGACACCCCGAACCATACAACGTGAAGTATTGGGAGATTGATAACGAAATGTGGGAAATGGGTATTGAAAAATACGAAGCTGCTTTGCGCGAATTCTCTACCGCTATGCGTAAGGTTGACCCCACCATCAAAATCATCTCTTGTGGTGGCTTCCCCGACGACGAAGGTTTGTTGATGCGCTCGGGTAACTATTTCGATTACTTAAGCTTGCACCACTATGAACAACAAGGTGGCTATCTCACAGGCCCTAAACGCTTAGGCCAACAATACGACCGCTATGCTAAGATGATTGCAGCATGTCCTAATCCGCATATTCGTCTTTATATCTCTGAATGGAATTTGAATAGCATCGATTGGCGTACAGGTCTCTTTGCAGGTGGCTTCTTGAATACATGCGAGCAACGCGATGTTGTGGGTATGGGCGCAGCTGCACTCTTTATCCGCCGCACAGATTCGCCCGATTGGAACAATGCTTTCATTAACTTCGATTACAAAGACCTCTTTGTAGCGCCCAACTATCAAGTAACCGAACTTTGGTACGACAACTTCTCGAAGTATCGCTTGGCTTACGAAGGTGATACGAAGGATTTGAGCGTTGTAACAACGCTTTCGGAAGATGGACGTCATATTATTGTGAAGGTGGTAAATGCTACCGATAAGCCTTATCAGTTGGCTATTCAAGGTAATTGGAAAGGTATCTCGGGTGGCGAATATAAGTATTACGCACCTGGCGACTTGATGGTTGCTAATAGCATGGATAAAAAAGATGCGGTAGCATTAAAGAATCGTTCGATTGAGGCTGCTGATAATGGCATGATGTTGGATGTTGAACCATACTCGGCCGGTGTGCTGACAATCGAGCGTACGTTTTAATTTTTAAATTGAATTTCATGAAAACAATAATGAACTCTTTGCGATATATCTTGTGTGTATCGTTCCTTTTATTCACTACAAATGCCCTTCGTGCGGCAAATCCTTTCTTACCTTTGTGGGAGTACATCCCCGATGGCGAGCCTTATGTATTCGAAGACCCTGATAAGCCAGGCGAATATCGCGTATATATATATGGTTCGCACGACTCACGCATAACCGACTATTGTGGCCTTGAATTGGTGGTGTGGTCGGCCTCTATCAACGATTTGAACAATTGGCGTTACGATGGCGTGATTTTCGAATCGAAAACCGATGCTAATGGCGAATTGCTGAACGAAGGTGGCGTGGGCGATGTACTCTTTGCACCCGATGTAACCATGACCGTTGATGCCGATGGCAAGAAAACCTACTACCTCTTCCCAAATAATCAGCATGGTGGACGTAATGGCATGGTGGCTAAAGCTGATCGCCCAGATGGCCCTTTCCAAGTAATCAATTGGAGTAAAACGAATCCAAGAGCAAACGATGGCGTGTTTGGTTTCGACCCAGCTGTGTTTGTCGATGACGATGGACGCGTGTATGGTTATTGGGGATTTGAACGCTCGTATGCCGCTGAGCTTGACCCTACAACTATGGCTACGGTAAAGCCAGGCACCGAAATTGTAGAGGATATGGTTAGTGGTCGCTACCAAGAGGGCGTATATCGCTTCTTCGAGGCATCATCTATGCGTAAGATTAAAGATAAATACGTCTTTATTTATAGTCGCTTTACGGAAGATGGTGAGTTTGGCTTACCTACAACCAACTATACCTTAGCCTATGCTTATGGCGACAATCCGTTAGGCCCCTTCACTTATGGTGGTACCATTATCGACGGACGTGCACGTGGCGAAAACGAATGTGGCGAAGTAGTGGCTACTGCTACTATCGGTGGAAATACGCACGGAAGTATTGCCGAAATAAATAATCAATGGTATGTATTCTATCATCGTCAATCGGGATTGAATGAGTATGCTCGCCAAGCAATGGTTGAGCCTATCCGTGTGGAGGTGGAAGAAGGCCCCGGTGGTAAGGTTACCATCAGCGAAGCCGAATATACATCCGAAGGCTTTGAAATCGACGGATTGAATCTCTACAAACGCTATCCAGCCGCTATTGCTTGCTTCTATATGGGGCCAACCCCCATTGTGCAAGAGTATCCAAACTTCTACCACTCAGGTTCGTATATGCAACCCTTCTACCTCAATGGTAAGACGTATGACGACCCTTATCAACTGGACGTAAATTGCAACCCTGTTGTGAACAATACAGATGGCTCAATCGTGGGCTATAAGTATTTCAATTTCGATGGTTTGAAAGCGGGAAAGACGTCGCTCGACATTAATTTGAAACCATTGGGCGTTGAAGGTAGCATCGACGTAATGATTGATTCGCCTTGGGAATCGAAAGGCGGTAAGAAGATTGGCTCGTTGAGCATTGCTAAGGATATGCCTCAGGAAGCACAAGATGTGCAAATTGCATTGAGCGACCTTTCTGAATATAAAGGTAAGCATGCAATCTATTTGTTGTTCTCTGCCCAAGAGCCAACTCAATCGTTGTGCGAGCTTTATAACTTTACTTTTGTTACCGAAAGCGATAGCAATTCATCGATTTTCGTCATTGTATTGCTTGTGTTGCTGATTGGTGGTGCATTGTTGGGCAAAAGAAAAAAGAAATAAGTTAGTACTCGATATTGATGGAGAAATTTGATGTACATATATTGGGGTGTGGCTCGGCGTTACCAACGACGCGCCACTTCCCTTCTTCGCAAGTTGTGAACGTTCGCGATAAACTCTTTATGATAGATTGTGGCGAAAGTGCGCAATTGCAATTCAGAAAGTGTAAGTTGAAGTTCTCTCGCCTTAATCATATCTTTATATCCCACCTACATGGTGATCATTGTTTTGGCTTGCCGGGCTTAATCTCTTCGCTCAATCTTTTGGGACGCACGGCCGAGTTGCATATACATGCCCCACATGAGTTGGAGGGGTTGTTAACGCCTTGGTTGAACTTCTTCTGTCATCAAATGACGTTCGAGGTTATCTTCCATCCTTTCGACACCAAGCAACCGCAACTTATTTATGAAGACCGCTCGCTCACGGTAACAACCATCCCCTTAAAGCATCGCATGCCTTCGTGTGGCTTCCTCTTTGCAGAAAAGCAACGCCCCGCTCACATCATACGCGAGATGATTGACCGCTATAACATCCCGCTATACGAGATTAATCGCATAAAGAATGGGGCGGATTATCAAACGCCCGATGGCGAGTGCATACCCAATGCTCAGTTGACTATCCCAGCCAACCCTATCCGTCGTTATGCCTATTGCTCGGATACATTGCCTTTAGCCTCTGTAGCTGAACAAGTAAAAGGCGTAAATCTTCTCTTCCACGAAGCTACCTTTGCCGACGATGGAGAGGGAAGGGCAAGGGAAACCTATCATACAACTGCCCGTCAAGCGGCAAAGTTGGCCAAGGATGCCGGCGTAAAGAAATTACTTATCGGACACTTCTCGGCTCGCTACGATGACGAGCAAGTGTTACTAACCGAGGCTAAGAGCATCTTTGAACATACACAATTGGCACGAGAAATTAATTTTTATTCAGTCGATTAAACCTTTAAAACGTTTATTCGTCTAAAGAACTAAAGAAGTAAAACAATAATGGCGAAAACATCCTATAGCGAACGCGAAATATTGGCCTTGCTGGGCGACCCCAAAACACAACGAAGAGGGTTCGAGATGATGGTTGCTCAATATAGCGAGCAACTATATTGGCAAATCCGCCGTATGGTACTTTCGCATGAAGATGCAAACGATTTGTTGCAAAACACATTCGTTAAAGCATGGACAAATATTGATAACTTCCGAGCAGAAGCTAAGGTTTCCACTTGGTTGTATCGTATTGCTTCGAACGAATGTATCACTTTTTTGAATCGCCAAAAGATATTGACTACCGTTTCGATTGACGAACCCGAAGCGGCCGAACTTTATCAATTGGAGAGTGATGAGTACTTCTCGGGCGATGAAACACAAGCTTTATTCCAAAAAGCATTGATGACCCTGCCCGAAAAGCAACGATTGATATTTAATATGAAATATTATCAAGAAATGAAATATGAAGATATGTCGGATATCTTAGGAACCTCTGTTGGAGGTTTGAAGGCCTCATATCATCATGCCGTAAAGAAGATAGAGAATTTTTTAGCGCGTTTTGCTTAAACCTTTATACATGTTATTAGTCTAATAGATAGAGAGTAAACTAGAGTTATGAGAGAAGAAGAAAATATATTAAAGAAAGTAGGTACCGAAAACCCCTTTAAAGTACCCGAAGGCTATTTTGAGAACTTAACTTCAGAAATAATGGCCTTTATTCCAGAAGAAACGCCTACCAAAGTGGTGAAAATGCCAACTTTGTGGGATAGAATGAAACCTTGGGCCTATATGGCCGCTATGTTTGTTGGTGCAGCTATGCTTATCCGCATTGGCTCTTCATCGAACGAACCTACTATAACCAATCAATTGGCACTCGATGACAATGAATTGGAGATGGAATACATCAGCACAATTGTTGATGGTGCAATGATGGATGATTACTCATTGTATATGTTCCTTTCGGATATGAATGAAGAAAATTATTAATGCTTTACGTATATGAAAAAAGTATTCTTATTAATAACCGTATTGGTGTCGCTACTATCTTTTAGTTGTGTAGATGTAGCAACCGCTCAAGAGCGTTTGTCGCGCGAACAATTTAAAATCAAGCAACAAACTTATTTGATGGAAAAGGCCGGATTGACGGTGGAAGAGTCGGCAAAGTTCTTTCCTATCTACTTTGAGTTACAAGATAAGAAGACTGAGATAAACAACTCTTACTGGAAAGTTTTTCAAAACATCAAGCCAGGCGAAACAACCGAAGCACAATATAAAGAGATATTGACAACAATTTATGATACACGCATTCGTATCGATAAATTGGAGCAATCGTATAGTGAGAAGTTTTTGAAGATTATCTCTGCCGAGAAGCTATGCAAGATATTCATGGCAGAAACAAACTTCCATCGCGATTTGATGAGAGGCTTTGGAAACTTTGGAGGTAATAGAAATAATAATGATGGCGGTAGGCCACAAAGAGGATTTGGACAATTTTGAGAGTCTTGTATTAATGTAATGTTAGTAATTTTAGGGGCTGGTGAGCGTGATGCTTATCAGCCCTTTCCTTTTTCTAATTGTTTAGCTTCGTTCCATAGTTTGTCCAGCTCTTCAAGAGGCATATCCTTCATGTTCTTTCCTTGCTTAATGCTATGCTCTTCCACGTATCCAAAGCGTCGGATAAACTTTTGGTTGGTTCTTTCCAAAGCATTGTCGGGGTTGATTTTGTAGAGACGTGCGGCATTGATGAGGCTGAACATAATGTCGCCAAACTCATCTTCGGCCTTCTCCTTGTCCATGCGTTCAACCTCTACTTGAAACTCTTGAATCTCCTCTTTCACCTTCTCCCACACTTGCGAGCGCTCTACCCAATCGAAGCCAACGTTGCGAGCCTTGTCTTGAATGCGATAGGCTTTGATGAGCGAGGGGAGTGATGCCGGTACGCCACTCAACACGGTTTTGTTGCCGTCCTTCTCTTTTAGCTTTAGTTGCTCCCAATTTTCGGATACTTGTCCGGCGGTTTCTGCTTTTACATCGCCGAATACGTGCGGATGGCGGAAGATGAGTTTGTCGCACAGGCGGTCGCACACATCCTTCATGTCGAAGTCGCCCGTTTCGCTTGCTATCTTGGCATAGAAGGCAATGTGTAACAATACATCGCCCAGCTCTTTACAAATCTCCTTCTTATCGTTGCGCATCAGTGCGTCACAAAGTTCGTAAGTCTCTTCTATGGTGTTTGGGCGAAGGCTTTCGTTGGTTTGCTTCTTGTCCCACGGACACTTTTCGCGCAATTCGTCGAGCACGTCAAGAAAGCGTCCAAATGCTTCTAACTTTTCTTCTCTGGTATGCATTTCTTTTATTTTTGCCGTAAAGGTATGCTTTTTTTCCTATTTTTGTAAGGTTTTCCCGTTCGAATTCGTCTAAAGGGTAAAAGTTGAGTTGAAATGAATACAAAAGATTTGGAAAAACAATTCGAGGCTTTGATAACCGAGCATCAGCAAATTATTTATAAGGTGTGCTACATGTATGCCACCGATGATTATACGCTCGATGAACTCTATCAAGAGACGGTTATCAATCTTTGGAAAGGATATGCTCATTTTCGTGCGGAAAGCAAGGCGTCCACATGGATTTACCGCATTGCAATGAATACTTGTATCTCTTATTTCCGTAAATCTTCATCGCGCCCTCAAACGGTACCGTTATCATTTGATTTGGAGGCAACGTTGATGGATGATAAGGAGGGAAGTTTCTATTTGCAAGAACTTTACCGCATGATAAGCAAGCTGGGCAAGATGGAGCGCGCACTGATTTTGCTTTGGCTTGATGAACGTCCTTATCAGGAGATTTCCGACATCTTGGGTATTTCGCTCAGCAATGTGGGCACTCGACTTAATCGTGTGAAAGAGAAATTGAAAGAAATGTCTAACAATTAACACATTGATAGTATGAATTTAGACGAACTTAAGAAAGGTTGGGGCGTGTTGAACGAACGCCTATCGCAAAACGAAGTGATCAGCCAACGCATTATAAAGGAGATGATTCTTCGGAAGACAAATGCGGCATACGATAGCATTTATAGGGCAAGCAAATGGAGCTTGATGGTTATCTTTCTTCTTGGCGGCTTGTTGCTTCCGTTTGCCAAGATGCAGGGCATGCCGATATATCGGGAAACGTTTATTGCTATGGAAACATTTATCTTTTTGGGTTTTCTTTTCGAGGGGTATATGTTTTATCTTCTCTCGCGTTTCAATCTGAATACGATGAAGGTAGATGAGGCTATGCGTTCGATGTTGAAGTACAAGAAAATGTACATCAATAACCAGCGCTGCGCTAAGTATGGTGCTTTGTTGATAATCATTGTCTGCATGGGCTTGCAAAATGCTTTTACTCCATTGGTAATAGCACTTACTATACTCTTTACGTTAATTGCTTTCTTCTTGGGATATACTCAAGACAAGCGCCTTCGTCAAAGTCTTCAAGAAATAGAAGATGGCTTGCGCGAATTGAAGGAGTACGAATGATTTCTTTTTTTTGCTTCCTTGTAAAGAAAACGGCTGTGTTTTGCATGGCCGTTTTTCTTTTTT
>JAGBWA010000091.1 GCA_017630035.1 Bacteroides sp. | reverse complement strand
TATCAGGAATGCAAATCTGTAGTTCTAAATTTAACATCTCTTTTTCTACAGATAAAATATCCAATGATGATATACTATATTTAGCAATATCAATTCCATATCCCAAAAAATAATCTTCAAAAGTATCTTTCTTAATAAGTCTATTTAAGACATTCTTTTCGTTATAATCTACTGATAACTCTATATCTGTATCTACAAAATAATATACCTTCTCACCTATGGATGGATTTGAGTTTGGAAGCCTATCTTCATTCTCATAAATTCGATATTTTAGTCTAAAATTTCCTATTACAGAATCGACAATTTCTTCACCAAAAGAAATAAGCTCTATTTTTTTAGATACTATATTGGTATCAACAACGTTAGTGTCAGAACTAACCACCGCTAAAGAATCGGATTCCGAAAAAAAATCCATTTGCTTACCATTAACAGAGTCTACCATTTCTTCTTCAGGAGAAAGAAATCTTATTTTTTCAGATACTATATCGGCACCAACAACGTTAGTGTCAGAACTAACCACCGCTAAAGAATCGGATTCCGAAAAATTATTCATTTGCTTACCATGATTAGAACATGATAATAAAACAAGTAAAGAAGATAATAATAAAATACATTTCATATCTATATTGATTTAATAAAGTATACCATTTGGTTTCAACGGTTCTAATTTAACACCCAAGACTTCTATTTCGGGCAATTCGCCACCATCCATTGGAGTTATAAGATTTTGAGGGTCTATCAAGCCGTTTGAACCATTAGTAGGATCTATGTTTTCGCCATTTACTTTAATTTCATAGTGTAAATGAGATGTATATTTACTGCTACTACCTTTTCCAGAGCCGCCCATAGTACCAATCTGTTGTCCCTCAGATATTGCCATCCCTTCTTCTAATCCATCCCCAACGGCATCTAAATGCATGTAAGAAGTAGAAACCGTACCATCTGAAGAAGTAATTGTAATTCTATTTCCACCAGCATCCTTATCTCCATTACCAATCCTTACAACTTTTGAAATTTTACCATCATGAGTTGCCAAAATAGGTGCCCCTAAATCTTCATTTCTAGCACCATCATAATTAATATCTACCCCCTTATGAAACCTATTGGGATTTCGAGGTGCCCCATAATTATTTTCATGTTTTCTTGAATATCCATTATACTTTTCATTTACAGGCCATTCTCTTTTTCCATTAGGATCAATAAATATTAATGGTGAATTCTTACAATAACCATAAGGACTCCATGCACCCATTTTCTCTGCCAATGGGTCAACCACATGCCAACGACCCAATGCCGCATCGTAGTGGCGTGCACCATAGTCATACAAGTTCAAGCCTTTCTTGGTGTCAAGTTCCTTGCCATTATACTTATATGGTTGTACGTTGGTAGATGTAGCAAACAAACCACCGAATGGGTAGTAGTGGTTGGTTTCTTGCACTATTCCACTACTGTTTATTACTACGCGATTGTTTCCTTGATGGTCTTTCAGGTAGTAATAATAGGTGTTGGTGGTTAAGTCCACATAACCCTCATCGTTCAACAAGCGTTTGGCTGTACCATTTTCATAGATCACGTTGCTACTACCATCAATGAGAGTAACTACTTTGGGCAAAGATAGTACAAGTCGAGAGGAGAACAAAATAAAATTATTTATTTTTTATCCCAAGACGCAGCCTATCTTATCAAGAGATTGAAAATCATAAAAAATATTTGCAAAGTTGTTTAGCATTTCTAATGTTTTGACGCTTCCAATTAAACTTCAATGAATCAAACATTTGCAGTTTCCTTCAGTTTCTTTAAAAGGAAACGGCAGTTTCCAGGCGAGGAAACGAGCGTTCCCTAACGAGGAAACGACAGTTTCCTAATGGGGGAACGAGCGTTTCCATTAGCGGGAACGCACTACAAGCTGCATTTAGAATAAAAAAGATATACGCTAGCAGAAATGTATTGCTTGTCTTAACAACAAGAGGCTGACAAATGCCAGCCTCTTATCTTTATTCTTACCCTAACAATCAAATATTAGGTGTTTCCCATTTCTTGGTTTCGGTGCAAACAACATCGACAGTTTGGTTGCCCACTTGGATGCGGAAGTCGCCTGCTTCCAATATCCACTTGCCATCGTAGCCTACGAAGGCCAAGTCTGAAGCGGGTACTTGCAATGTTACGCTCTTGGTTTCGCCGGGTTGAAGGGCAATCTTGTCGAAGGCACGGAGGCGACGGATGTCGGGCGTGAGGGCGGCAACCAAGTCGCTACTGAACAACAAGACTGATTCCTTACCGGCTACACGGCCTGTATTGGTAACATCGACGGTAAAGGTGAGCACATCGCCGGCTGAGAAGGTGTTCTTATCTACCTTCAGGTTGCTATAGGCATAGGTGGTGTAGCTTAGGCCATAGCCAAACATCCATTGCACGGATACTTGGGCATCGTAGTTGTAGGCTCCTGCCATTTGCTCGCCAATGTGTTCGGATGGCTTATAGTCGTAGGTAATCAACGAATTGACATGCTTAGGATAGGTGAAAGGCAACTTGCCGCTGAAGTTGGCATCGCCCACCAAGAGGTTGGCCAACGCATCGCCACCGTAATTGCCGGGAAGCATGATATCTACTACCGATGTAGCCAATGGCTCGATGGCGTTGATGACGCGCGGACGGCCTTCGTTCAGCACCATAATAATCGGTTTACCGGTCTTGGCAAGGGCCTTTATCAACTCTTGTTGGTTGGCAGAGAGGGTGAGGTCGTCCAAGTTACCGGGGGTTTCGCAATAGGTGTTCTCGCCAATGCAGGCAATGATGTAATCTACACCACGAGCAGCGGCTACGGCCTTCTGGATTTGTGGCTCGTTTTCTTCGTACCACTGGCCGCGGTCGTTATAGGTAACACCGGGTTCGTACACCACATTGCTTGCGCCAAGCTTGTTTTGCAACGCTTCGAGAATGGTGTTGTATTGTTGGCTCAAGTGTTCGGCATTGCTTCCTTGCCATGTGTAGCTCCAACCGCCATTCAAGGTGCGCATGCTGTTGGCATTAGGACCTGTAAGCAACACTTTCTTACCCTTGGCTATAGGAAGCAGGCCGTTGTTGTTCTTCAACAATACCATCGACTCTTCGGCTGCCTGAAGGGCGGCATCGGCATGTTCCTGGCAAGCAAACTTAGGATAGTCTTCCAAGTTGTAATAGGGCTTTTCGAAGAGGTTCAAACGAAGCTTCAAGCGAAGGATGCGACGAACAGCATCGTCGATGCGCTCCATAGAGACTTCGCCTTCTTCGACAAGTTCCTTCAAATCGGTGCAGAAACTCCATTCGTAGGGAACCATAGACATGTCGATACCGGCATTGATGGCCAACTTGATGGCCTCTTTCTTGGTGGCGGCAATGTGGTCGCGGGTGCAGAGGTTGTTGATATCGGCCCAGTCGGTCACAATCATACCGTCCCAATTCAGGTCTTCCTTAAGCCATTCGGTCAGAAGTTCGTAGTTGGCATGGAAGGGCAAGCCGTTGTTCATGGCCGAATTGACCATTACCGACAAGGCTCCGGCCTTTACGGCTTCGAGGAAGGGGGCAAAATGCTTCTCGCGCATGTCTTGCTCGGTGATGGACGATGGGGTGCGGTCTTTTCCACTTACCGGTACGCCATAGCCCATGTAGTGCTTCAAACAAGCAGCAACGTAGTTATCGCCAATGTGATTGGGGTCTTCGCCTTGGAAGCCAAGTATAGCTTCACGACCCATTTGTGCATTTACGTAGGGGTCTTCGCCATAGTTTTCCCAATGGCGTGGCCAACGAGCATCGCGAGCCAAGTCTAACACGGGTGCAAAGGTCCAAGGAATGCTTCCGGCCTTTGTTTCGTAGGCAGAGATGCGTGCTCCTTCGCGGGTAAGTTCGCGGTTGAAGGCAGCAGCCATGTTGATGCCTTGTGGGAAGAAGGTGGCTCCGGCTGTATAGGTGGCACCGTGTATTTGGTCCACACCATACAAGCAAGGAATGCCGAGTTCCTCCATCGACTTTTCTTGAATACGTGTGATGATTTCTTGCCACTTGGCGGTGTTTTGTGCAATGCCATTAGGCACGTTCAAGATAGAACCTACTTTGTACTTGCCGATAACGGTATCGAGCATGGCTTCGCTCAACGTAAATCCTTGTGCAGGGTTGGCACGATAGTCTTTCAGCAAGTCGATAGTCAATTGGCACATTTGTCCAATCTTCTCGTCCAAGGTCATCTTCTTCAGCAACGACTCTACCTTGCTTTCAATCTCCTCATCGGCAGGGATAGCCGGTGTGGTGGTGGGCGATGTGGTGCAAGAGACAATGAAGCATGCTACCAATGCCCATAACAAGCATAATTTCTTCTTCATAACGATTTGGGGTATGGATTATTTTTTGAATAATAGCGGAACAAACTCGGTGAGGTAGATGCGCCAGTTTTTCCAGATATGGCCATCTTCCGATTCGTAATAGGTATATGGATAACCTTTTTCGTCCAACAGCTTACGGTACTCGGTGTTTGCCTGATACAAAAAGTCGGTTTTGCCGATTGCAATCCAATAGAGCTTAGGATTCATGGCGAATTGTTTCTTCAACTTCGCATCGGTATCTTTATAGATGGGCGAATCGCCACCACGGTCGGAGGTAATAGCCGCCGAGAAGAGGCCGATATAGCCAAACTTGTCGGGATATTGCTTGGAAATGTGCAACGAGTGGAAACCGCCCATCGAGAGGCCGGCAATGGCACGCGCATCTTTCTTGCGGATGGTGCGGTAGTGCTTATCGACAAACGACACCACTTCGGGGAAGGCTGTTTCGAAGCTGCCTTCCATGGTCTTAGGCAAATTGATAGTGGGAGGTGCAAAACCTAATGATGATTCGCCAGGAGCAGCTTCGAGGGCGGCATTGCCGTTGGTCATGACGACAATCATAGGCTCTGCCTTGCCTTGTGCTATCAGGTTATCGAGGATTTGCGAGGTGCGGCCCAACTCCAACCAGGCGTTTTCGTCGCCACCCATGCCGTGTAGCAAGTAGAATACGGGGTAGCGCTTGTTACTTGTCTCATAGCCGGCAGGGGTATAGATAGAGAGACGTCGTTGCAAACCTAAGGTTTCGCTATTGTACCAAACCTTGGATACAGTGCCATGAGGTACGTCATTGATGGCATAGAGTGAGGCACGGTCGCCCGAAATCAAGAAGACATTGGTAACGGTAGCCACATCGCGAATCAGATAGACATTGTTGGGGTCGTAGGCCTTTACGCCATCTACAATGAACGAGTAGCTATACAACTCGGGGTGCAATGCTTGGGGGGTGGTGTATTGCCAAATGCCATCGACTTCGATCAACTCGGCCACCTGACCTTGCGGAAGAAAGTCGCCGGTTACTTGCACTCTGACGGCCTTAGGGGCACGGTAGCGGAACGTAACGGTATTATCGGGATGAATTTCGGGAGAAAGCAACGAGGGGCTTCCCCAAAGTGCTTGTTGCGCATGGGCAACCAACGAAAGCAACATGAATGTTGCGCATAAAAGGATGTTTCGCATAATAGTATGATTATTAAGTAAATTTGCACAAATATACGGGAAATTTGTTACTTTTGCACATATTATTCATTTATTTAATCGTTTTACACTATGGCACACCACTTGAATACCAACAAACAGTTTATGCGAATGAACTTTATCTTGGCTTTTGCCGTGATTTTTGTAGTGGTATTGTTTGTTTATATGAGCTTCCGTGCGCAACAAGGAAAGAAAGGCGTAGTAAAGTATGCAGAAACGTATCGGATAGAATTGGCCGGCGGATTTGTGGGCGACTCTATCTCGCTATACATCAACGATAGTTTGCTTGTGAACAAAACAATAGACGAAGTGCCTTTTGCGCTGACCGTGAACCGATTCGACAAGGAGAACACACTGATTATCGTGGAAAACATCAGTGAGAGCATGAAGCTGTTCCCCCTTAGCGAAGAAGGAGGTAACTACATGTTCGACAAAAGTGGTGAGGAGATTAGTTTAATTAATCGCTAACATCTCTTCGATGTATTGGCGGTTGTTGCTTAAGCGCGGAATCTTGTGCTGACCGCCCAACTTACCCTTCTGGTCGAGCCAATCGTGGAAGAGATTCTTGCGGGCAACAATCACTTCGAGGGGTTGCAAGGCGATGTCATTCTGACGCTTGGCCTCGTAGTCGGAATTTACCTCTTTCAACGTATCGTCCAATACCTTGGCAAACAGGGCCAAGTCGTTTGGCATTTGGGCAAACTCGATGAGCCATTGGTGGCGGCACTTGGCATTGGCATCCATGAAGACGGGTGCAGCCGAGTAGTCTGACACCTTAGCACCGGTAGCGGCACAGGCTTTGCTCAAACCTTTCTCGGCATTATCCACAATCAGCTCTTCGCCAAAAGCGTTGATGAAGTGCTTGGTGCGGCCGGTAATGACAAACTTATAGGGGTTCTTTTGGGTGAACTTAATGGTATCGCCAATGATGTAACGCCATAGGCCGGCCGAGGTAGAGATAACTACGGCATAGTTCTTGCCCACTTCCACCTCCGTAAGGCTACATACCTTGGGTTGCTCTTTTTCGAACTCGTCCATAGGGATAAACTCGAAGAAGACACCATAGTCTATCATCAGCATCATGGCGGGGTCGGTCAAGTCGTTTTGTGTACCGAAATAGCCCTCGCTTGCATTGTAGGTTTCTACATAATGCATCTTGCTGCTACGGATAATCTCGTTGTATTGTTCGCGATAGGGGGTAAAAGCAACGCCTCCGTGGAAGAATACTTCCAAGTTTGGCCAAACTTGCTCCAACGATTGCTTGCCGGTTTTGTCCAACATGCGTTTAATAACCACCAACATCCACGATGGTACGCCAGAGAGGTTGGTGATGTTCAGCTTTTCAGTGCTATTGGTAATGGCCTCTATTTTCTCTTCGAAATGCTCCATCAAGGCTATTTGCTTGCTGGGCACACGCAGGTAGTTTACAAATGGACTAACATTCTCGATAAGGATGGCCGACAAGTCGCCCACCAAGCTATGGTTAGTATTCAAGTTAGGGCTATGGCTACCGCCAAGTATCAACCCCTTACCGGAAAAGAAATTACTATTAGGATTTTGACTTAAATACAAGGCTACGGCATCTTTGCCTCCTTGATAGTGGGTGTCTTGTAACGATTCGCGGCTGACAGGAAGGAACTTGCTCTTATCGTTCGTAGTGCCCGACGACTTGGCAAACCAACGAATCTCCGAAGGCCACAATAGGTTTTGCTCGCCGGCACGCAAGCGCTCTACGTAGGGTTTCACCTCTTCGTAGGTTTGCAAAGGTACACGCGACTTGAAATCGTCGTAGGTGCGAATAGTGGCATAATCGTACTTCTTACCCCACTCGGTATTCTTGGCTTTACCTACCAAACGCATCAATACTTCGTGCTGAACCTTATCGGGTTCTGTAGCATAACGGTTTAGGCGCTTTATGCTATGAGCAAAATATATCTTATTTAGAAACTTAGTTAAGTTCATATTGACCTTCCATAAAAAAAATTGCGTGCAAAATTAATCTTAATTATTAGCATCGCCCACCTTTTTCTTCTTTTTTTTATACCTTTACCGCGTATTTTGTGTACTTATACCACTTTTATTGCAATATTTGAACAAACAACGTGGATATTTGTACCTTTATTTAGTTGTTGAACAGATAAAAAAGAGACAATATGCGCATAGGAATTCTTACTTCGGGAGGCGATTGCCCAGGAATAAACGCAACCATTCGAGGCGTTTGCAAAACAGCTATCAACCACTATGGAATGGAGGTGATTGGGATACATAGCGGTTTTCAAGGACTATTGACGAAAGAGGTAGAGACTTTCGACGAAAAATCGCTCTCCGGATTGCTGAACCTTGGAGGTACAATCTTAGGTACCTCGCGCGAAAAGCCTTTCAAGAAAAAGGGCATCACTGCCGATACCAACAAACCGGCATTGATTGAACGCAACGTAAAGGAGCTGGGACTGGATTGTGTGGTGTGCATCGGTGGAAATGGTACGCAAAAAACGGCTGCCAAGCTATCGGCTATGGGTATCAATGTTGTCTCTATTCCTAAAACCATCGACAACGACATTTGGGGAACCGACTTCTCGTTCGGGTTCGACTCGGCCGTAAACATTGCAACCGATGCTATCGACCGCCTACACTCTACCGCCAGTTCGCACAAACGTGTAATGGTGATTGAGGTAATGGGACATAAAGCCGGCTGGATTGCGCTTTACTCGGGCATGGCCGGTGGAGGTGATGTCATTTTGATTCCTGAGATTCCTTACGACATTCACCGAATAGGCGACACCATTCTGCAACGTCTGAAAAAAGGGAAGCCCTACTCTATCGTTGTAGTGGCCGAAGGCATTAAAACCGATGGACGCAAGCGTGCAGCAGAGTACATTGCACAAGAAATAGAGTATGAAACCGGCATTGAAACACGCGAAACGGTGTTGGGATACATTCAACGCGGCGGGTCGCCTACGCCTTTCGACCGAAATCTTTCGACACGCATGGGTGGCCATGCTACCGAACTGATTGCCAACCACCAATTCGGACGAATGGTGACACTGAAGGGGGATGAAATATCATCGCTCCCATTGAGCGAAGTAGCCGGAAAACTGAAAATAGTAACGGAAGATCACGACCTAATCGTTCAAGGTCGTAGAATGGGAATCTGCTTCGGATAACGATGCCGCCTGTGCATCGTCTTCTATGGCAGTAGGTGGGATTGGTGCAGGATGGTTCTCTGCCTTGGCTTGTTCGATGCTTTCCTTGAATGCGCTATCTTTCTTAATCTTATTCAAAGCTGCATGAGCGGCCAATTGTTGCGATTCTTTCTTTGAATAGCCTACGCCCGAACCGGCCGAAAGACCTTCGATAAGGGCTACGCTCTGGAAAATAGGGTTGTTATCTATATCGTAGCGTTGCTCCACAAGTTCGAACGATACTTCGTACTTGTGTTTCTGGCACCACTCTATGAGCCTTGATTTGAAGTTTACCTCTTTGCGCGACATCTTCTCCAAATCAATGTATTTGCGAATGACTCTTTCCTTGATAAACTTATAGCAACAAGCATATCCACGGTCGATGTAGATAGCACCGATAAAGGCTTCGAATGCGTTGCCATAGATGTAATTGTTGTGCGATGAAGAGAGGCATCCGTACTTTACCAACTTGTCGAGGCCTATCTCGACAGCCAGTTTATTCAATGTTTCGCGCTGAACAATCTTCGAGCGGGTACTTGTCAGGAAGCCTTCTTTCTTTCCTTCGAAGTAGTGGTACACAATATCGCCAACAACCGAATTTAATACGGCATCGCCCAAGAACTCTAAGCGTTCGTTGTTCACAGAGTGACCATTTTCCGAACGAATGCCCGTTGATTTATGCAACAAGGCTTGTTCGTAAACACTGATATTGTGTGGGTAGAAACCCATAATCCTATAAAAACAAAGATAAGACTCCCTGTCCTTGCGGAAAAGAAGCCTTATCTTGTCTATTAGATTTTGTAACACGAGCTTATTATTCTGCGAATTTCTTGAAAATCAAACATGCGTTGTGACCACCAAAACCAAAGGTATTGGAAAGTGCAACGTTTACTTCACGCTTTTGTGCTTTGTTGAAGGTGAAGTTCATGTTATAATCAATCTTCTCGTCGTTATCGCCCTCTTCGTGGTTGATTGTCGGAGGAATCATGCCATGTTGAATAGCCATGATACTTGCAATAGCCTCGATAGCACCTGCTGCTCCCAACAAGTGTCCGGTGATTGACTTGGTTGAACTGATATTCAATTTATATGCATGTTCGCCAAACACTTCTTGAATAGCTTTTGCTTCCGAAATATCACCTACTGGTGTTGATGTGCCATGAACATTGATGTAATCAAC
>JAGBWA010000090.1 GCA_017630035.1 Bacteroides sp. | reverse complement strand
GCGATATCGCCAACCCAAGTGAGCCAAACCGCCAACCCAAGTGAGCCGAATCGCCAACTTAAGTGAGCCACATAAACAAGCCTACATAGTGGGTGGCTTACATTATAACTTATTACCTATAAAACCTATAGCTTCTTCCATCCCTGCATGGAGTTTGGCAAATATTCCTAATTGTTTAGCATGTTGGATAATGCTTTCGTTCGCCATATCAATGGATGGACAAAACAAACGGGCATAGTTTGGCGATGTCAGTATGTGCCACATTATTTCCTGTATCTGTTGGGATAACAAACGACGAACAATGGTGCGATAGGCCGTAGTGTCTATGCCTTTGAAGTATGAGGCAGAGTCAATAGGAATAGCCCTACCCGAGGTTATGTCTATGAGGATGTTTTCCGGGTTTTCATCCCAAGGTATCCACCGCTCATCGCCTACATCGTCGAATTCAGAATGTAGTAGTTCATCCCTGAAGGCACTTAAGGGGAAACGGTCGTAATTGCGCACATAAAGGTCAATCACCACCAACTTACCGATATCATGAAATAGTTGGTGTAACGTCTCTTTCTCAATGGGTTTGTCTAAGGATAATTTATGAAGTTCAACGCCACTTATACGATTCATAACTAAGGCTTGCGTGATATGGTTTATTTCTTTCCCATACTTATCCTTATACTCAACATCGTTTAGCGCTTTTTCTACCTCTATCCAAAGGGATTTATCTTCGGGCGTGATGATACGAGCCTCTAAAATAGGTAGTTGTAATTCTTTGAAGATGGTGTCGCATTCAACTATCGTTTGGTCGTAACTCGTGATTTTAATAGCATACTTCTCTCCCAATAATACACCATCATCGCCCGATGCTGTCCATTGGTATTTGGGGAAATTAGTTTTCAAGCAAATCTTTCAAAAAAGCATCCAATTCTTCGTCCAAACCTTGCAATAATCCTTCGCTAAGGAGCATGGTGTCATCATCCATTAATAAGAGGTCGGCAATAGTTTCTTTTTCTTCGTCAACAAGAACGAAAGAGTAGGGCTTAAGCAATGGTAGTTGATTATAAGCACCCGTTTCGTTTTGCTTATTAAGCAATTTGGTTAATAGCTCTTGCGATTCTTTAATCAATACATCTTCTTGACAATCTACCCATTCGGCAATTGTTGCTCGTGCAAACTCTTGGTCGTTGTCATCATAAACAACAAACTCACCAGCAGCCGTAACTTGTAGGTATATGTCGGAAATAATGGGTTGCTCCTTAACTTGAAGAAGCTTGCTGATAGCCTTTTTTAGGCTGTTCTCAATGAGGGAATAAGATGATTGACTAAGTTTCATATCTTGGCTTTATTGCTTTAAGAATGTTCAAAGGTATAAAAAAAACAATTACATTAATATAAAATCATTAAAAATCCGTTTCAAATCGTTGCATTTGTGCTTTTAGTAGCATCATTCCATCTTTCCGAACCTTAAGTTCGTTCACTAATCGAGTACATTCCAAGTAGTAGAGGGCCGATTCTGATGTTAATGCTTGTTGTTTTTCTATCTCTTTGATGTGTTCTAATTCATAAGCAATTCGTTGGGCTTCGGTAGCAAATTCGTAAGCTTTTTGTAAGTCGTCCATCATTTCGTAGCCCAACGCAAGGTTATATGCCGCTTGCATTCGTTTTTTACCTTTCTTTTTGTTATCGTAAACTTGTTTCCATTGGTTGACAGCTTCGGGCCAATTGTTTTCTTTAATATAGATGGCAGCATCGCGCATGGCTACATTGCCGTTTGTGAAGTAGTATCGGTTGGAGGTTTTCCAATAGGGCAAGATATGTTTCAAAGGCATTTCGCCAGCAAAGGCCGATGCTTCTGCGATGATTAAACTATCGCTTGGTAGTAGTTTGATGACAGCTTTTTCTGTTTGTGCAATTCTATCCCAAAATATACTATCACGGGGTTGAAGCGACACCAATGGCTTTTGTCTATTGGGTAGATAAATGGTGAATTTGGGTAATACAACCGATTGGATAATGGCATAGCATCCTCCCCAATCGGGCATGTTAGTGATTTCTTGTTTTGTTTCAATGTTTATTTCTTCGACTGCTATTAAGAAATCAACGTCCATCAATGCTGTTAACTCTTGTATTTCAGCATTGTTTAGCATAGTTGCTTGTTTGTAAGCATTGTTTGCTTGAAGTGCAGAATCGCAGATAATAACTTCGTCGAAGTAATTTTCATTTGCAATGGCTTCGGCTAAAGCTTCAGCAGCGAGCTTACCGTTACCAAATAAATGTCCTGATAAGCCATGCTGTTGATTGCTTGGCTTATCAGGACAATTGTTTACTATACCTATTCGTCGTAGACTATTTGGAAAACTTACATCGGCTGGAAGTAAATAGTCGATAGAGAGTTGTTCTATGCTTTGACAACTTACCAAAAGAAGTATGCTCAATATGTAAACTGCTCTCTTCATATACTATTTTATAAGTCGCGTCCGTGACAATGCTTGAACTTCTTTCCGCTACCGCATGGGCATGGATCGTTACGTCCTACTGTTTTCTCTGCGCGTACAGGTTCACGACGAGGTTGTTCGCGTGTGTCTCTTGATGCGGCAGCTTGTTGATTAGGATCGGCCAAGTCTTGCTTTTGTTCTTGGTATCTGCTCATGTCTTGTTTGCGTTCGGGTGCAGCTTGGCGCACTCCCATTTGTTGAGCGCGTTGTTCTGCATCGGGAACTTCGGGCATAGGAATTTGACCACGCATCAAGATTGAAACCGTTTGGTTATTGATCTTATCCACCATAGCATCGAACAAAGTTACCGATTCGAGTTTGTAAATCAAAAGAGGGTCTTTTTGTTCGTAGCTGGCGTTTTGAACAGAGTGTTTCAATTCGTCCAATTCACGTAGATTTTCTTTCCATGCTTCGTCGATGATGTGAAGCAAGATTGATTTTTCAAATGCCTTGATTACCTCCTTACATTCACTTTCGTATGCAGCCTTCAAGTTGCAAGAGATGTGGTAAACTCGTTTGCCATCGGTAATAGGAATTTGAATGTTTTCGTACATGTGGCCTTGCTTTTCGTACACATCCTTGATAACAGGGTAGGCCACTTGTGCCAATCTATCCATCTTGCGTTTGAAGTTTTCCATAGCGGTTTCGAAAATCTTTTCAACCAGATTGTCTTTCTTTTCGTTACGGAATTCTTCTTCGCTGAATGGAAGTTCCATGGCAAGTGTTTGCAATACGTCGAGCTTGCAACTATTATAATCGGGATTTTCAAGCGCGTTAGCTGAGCGTTCCCAAATCATATTCACGATATCCATGCCAATACGTTCGCCCATCAATGCGTGACGACGTTTGGTGTAGATGGCTGTACGTTGCTTGTTCATTACATCGTCGTATTCCAACAAACGCTTACGAATACCGAAGTTGTTCTCTTCAACCTTCTTTTGTGCACGTTCGATAGATTTTGATATCATGCTGTGCTCAATCATTTCGCCCTCTTTGAATCCTAACTTATCCATTACCTTTAGGATACGATCGGAAGCGAAGAGGCGCATCAAGTTGTCTTCCAACGATACAAAGAATACAGAAGAACCTGGGTCACCTTGACGGCCGGCACGTCCGCGAAGCTGACGGTCAACACGGCGTGATTCATGGCGTTCGGTACCAATGATAGCCAAACCACCCGCATCTTTTACTTCTTGACTTAGTTTGATGTCGGTACCACGACCAGCCATGTTTGTAGCGATTGTCACGGTACTGCTTTGACCAGCCAAAGCTACGATGTCGGCTTCTTTTTGGTGAAGTTTCGCGTTCAATACATTATGAGGAATCTTACGCATGGTAAGCATCTTGCTTAACATTTCAGAGATTTCGACCGATGTTGTACCCACCAATACTGGGCGACCTGCTTCTACCATCTTTTCAATCTCTTCGATAACCGCTTTGTACTTTTCGCGCATGGTTTTGTACACGCGGTCATTCATGTCGTTACGTGCAATAGGACGATTGGTTGGGATAACCACTACGTCCAATTTGTAGATGTCCCAAAGTTCGCCAGCTTCCGTTTCGGCTGTACCAGTCATACCCGAAAGTTTGTGGTACATACGGAAATAGTTTTGCAACGTAATGGTTGCGAAGGTTTGTGTAGCTGCTTCAATCTTAACTCTTTCCTTGGCTTCAACAGCTTGGTGCAAACCATCACTCCAACGGCGTCCATCCATGATACGGCCTGTTTGTTCATCCACAATCTTCACTTGACCATCCATAACTACATAGTCGGTGTCCTTTTCGAACATTGTGTATGCTTTCAGCAATTGGTTGATAGTGTGTACACGTTCCGATTTGATGGCATAGTTTGTCATCAATTCATCTTTTTTAGCCAAGCGCTCTTCGTCGCTCAAACCAACAACTGCTTCCAATTCGGAAAGTTCAGCGGTGATGTCTGGAAGTACGAAGAAAGTCGGATCTTGTGAGTTACCAGTAATCAAATCGACACCCTTATCGGTGAGGTCAACACTCTTCATCTTTTCATCGATAACGAAGTAAAGAGGATCGGTCACTTCGGGCATGCGTTTGTTGTTTTGCTCCATGTAAATCTCTTCAGTTTTCAGCATACCGGCTTTAATACCCGGTTCGCTTAAGAACTTGATGAGGGCTTTGTTCTTGGGCAAAGACTTATGACTACGATAGAGAGCCAAAAAACCGGCTTCTACCTCTTCCTTGTTTTCTGAATAGACAAGACGTTTGGCTTCTGTCAGGTATTGGGTTGCCAATTTCTTTTGCGCTTCAACCAACTTTTCTACTTGAGGGCGCAAATCTTCGAATAGCTGGTCATCACCCTTAGGCACAGGACCAGAAATAATCAAAGGCGTACGTGCATCGTCAATCAATACCGAGTCGACCTCATCGACAATGGCATAGTTGTGCTTGCGTTGCACTAAGTCTTGCGGACGGATAGCCATATTGTCGCGCAAGTAGTCGAAGCCAAATTCGTTGTTTGTACCGAATGTAATATCGGCCAAGTATGCTCTGCGACGTTCGTCAGAGTTTGGGCGGTGCTTGTCGATACAATCTACGCTAAGGCCGTGGAACATATAAAGTGGTCCCATCCATTCGGCGTCACGTTTCGCCAAATAGTCGTTCACGGTAACTACATGTACGCCATTTCCGGTAAGTGCATTCAAGAATACAGGTAAGGTTGCTACCAATGTTTTACCTTCACCTGTCGCCATTTCAGCAATCTTTCCTTTGTGCAAAACAACACCACCGAACAATTGCACATCGTAGTGCACCATGCTCCATGTCATTTCGTTGCCGCCGGCCATCCAATGGTTTTGATAGATAGCTTTGTCATCTTCAATGCGTACGAAATCTTTTGTTGCCGCAAGGTTACGGTCGAAGTCGTTTGCTGTAACAACCAACTCCTCGTTTTCGGTGAAACGACGAGCGGTATCCTTAACGATAGCAAACGCATAAGGCAAAACATCGTCTAATGCCTTTTCGTAGATATCAAGAATCTCTTTTTCTAACTTGTCAATTTGTGTAAAGAGCTCTTCGCGCTTTTCCAATTCAGTTGCTTCAACGGTTGCTTTTAGGTTTTCTACCTTTTCGCGTTGTTGTGTAGCAGAGTTGCGGATGTAAGCTTTTAGCTCTTCAGTTTTGGCACGTAGGCCATCGTTGTCGAGTTGGGCAACTTCTGGATATACTGCTTTAACTTTTTCTACCCATGGCTTAATCTCCTTCATGTCACGAGAAGATTTGTTGCCAAAAATCGAACTTAAAAATTCATTAAATCCCATTATATTTGTCTGTTTATTATTCGTTAGTTAATGCACGATTTGAAGTTTATTTTTCAAATCGCGTGCAAAGTTAATTAAAATGCTGATTTTTTGAGCGGTTTACGCCTTCATTTTTTCCTTTTTTTAAAACAAAGGAGTAGCTTTTGTGCCATTTGGTGCCCGTATGCGCAGATGATTGGCTAATGTAGGTGCCACTTGCTCAAGATTTACGGGCGTTGTAATCTTCTCGGCTTTGATGTTGTGGACTAACAAAATGATAGGAGCTGGTATTTTTGCTGTGCGCACAACGTGGTTGCTATTAGTCTTTTCGTCGATGATTGTCCAACCTGGTAATACGTTGATTACTAGGTCGCCCGAACGGAGTCGATGATAAGCATTTCGCATTCTTTCCAAACGAGGTGACCAATTGCCTAAAAGTAGTCGATGGCCAGAATACACTTCGTCCACTCCGCTGAATTGCATTAAGAATGCCTCTGCTTTCTCTTGTATGTCGATGAAGTCAAGTTGTTTGTCTTCAATGAGTTTCTCGTTTAAATAGATTTGATTGTCATAATAGGCTTCTACGTACTGACCTTGTCCGTAGGTGGCCATCAAATACATGTTGAGCAAGGTTGCACAACGTGTTAAGTGAAATTCGCCTCCCGGTGTGCGGTATAAACCTACATCGGGTGCGTCAGGCTCAGTATAGCCCGTTGAAGCAATGCATAGTAAGATGTTTTGTAGGCCGACTTTAGAGTCGAGCATATCGAGCAGGCGTCCTAAACTTCTATCTAAACGCGCATAGGTGTCTTGCAACTCCATGGCACATTCTTGTGTAGGCAAGTGGTTGTAATTGCCTGCGTAATAGGTCAGTGCAAGGAGGTCGGTTAGTTGGTCATCAGCAATAGTGCTCTTTTCTAAAAGTTCTTCTACTAAGAGATTAATTTCGTCGTTTACCAATGGGCTGGTAATCAATCGGCGAAACTTGTTTACACGCTCATTTTCAAAGCGATGTTTAAAGCTATCTTGTCGCCAATTTGGTAAGTATGTATATCGCTCGGCAGGGTAGATGGGTGACCATTCAATGTCTTTGATGCGATAGTCGGGTGACCAACGTTCGTTGTATTGACTTACCCACCATGGGAAGTCACCATAATAGGTTGTACTACACCATTTTCCGGTAAGTTCGTTTATCCAAAGCGCACTATTTGCATTGTGTCCGGCAGATAAGATGGCGGCATCGCGGAAGGGGGCAATAGCATACACCAATCCTTTGTTTTCGGTAGCAATCTTTATTTCATCGGCAAGGGTAGAGGTGAGCAATTTGCTTGGCGATGAACTCTCGGCGGTATAGTTACCCATAAATTCGGGGTCGTCCACGCAATTAATGGGGCGAAGCGTCTTCGCATCCAACCAATTTTCGCTAACGATGCCGTTCAATGAAGGTGTTGCGCCGCTGAAAATAGTAGCGATGCCCGATGCGCGGTCGGCTCCATCAAAGCTATATTCGGCATTGGTATAAATCAATCCTTCGCGCATCAGTCGTTTGAATCCGCTTTCGCCATAGAGTGGTGCAAACTTCTCTAAATAATCGGTGCGTAGTTGGTCGATGGTAAGTGTTACTACCAATTTTGGCGTTTGCGGCATGGTTTGCGCTTGGATGCCTCCAATTACCATTACCAATATAGATGTTATTAGGCTTCTTTTCATTATTTTGTTTTAGGTTTGTACGTTAAGATTAAGTTGCTTGCCGAACGTATCCACAAACAAAGCACCAATGGTAGTACGGCAATGTTTATTTCTTGCGGTATGAACGCCCAAAGCAATATAAAGAGGGTTAATACAACTAAATTCGTAGCTAAATAAATGCTTCTTTCCTTCTTGGCAATTTTTCGTAGTATCCATGGTAAGCAGAAAAGATGCAATGGATGAAACACAAACAATAGGTAGTTTGGACTAACGGTGGGGTGTTGAGAAAAGAGCACGAGGAAAGCGAGGATGCTTCCGGCAATGCCTGCTGTTGCAAATAAAAGTAAATCGATACCCCAAAGCGTTTTTTGTTTGCGAAGGCCGTAGATGGTCAATGCTGATATGGTTATAAATATCAACAGAGATACTTGCATAGGTGTAACGCCTCTACTTGCCTCTTCTTTGTCTATGGTTACAAGTTGCTTGCTCTCTTTTACTAATGGTACACTTGCTTGTTCGTCGGTTGATAGTGTGGCGTGTGCAAAAGCATCCATCAAGTAGAAAGGTACAAACATCATTTCGCGTCGTGTAATCGGTTTGTCGGCTTCGCTTCCTAAGCAGAGGTCGATACCAAAACGCGCCCAAAGGTGGTTGTTGGTGTACTGATGAATCATTTTTCGGAAACTCATGCTTCGCACTTTTGCTTGCATGTCGTCGGCATATACCAATCGATGGGTAGTTGCTTTTTCTATCTGATCGCGTGGACGTGTGGCGCAATTGTCGAAGAAAAAGTTGTAGCGATATTCGCGATTCTCTGGCCTGTAGTTTTCGCCAAGCTGAGCAAATAAACGCATCTTTTCTTCTTTGCTTAGGTTTAGTTCTTGTTCCCAAACGTCTCGTTCCATCCGTTGATAACTCCTTACAAAACGATCGTAGTCTTCAACGCCTAATAGATAGTCGGTTTCGCCCAAGGTGAAGCGTAATATGAAGTTGGGTGCACCGAAGTTAAAGATGCCATAGTTGAATACAATATCTATACCTCTGGCTGGTTGCTCGTAGCGAATAGCAGTATGTCCGAAAAGCGAATAAATTTCGCTTCCGGCACCGCACGTCAGCAAACTGACGCGGATAGAGTCGGTTGGTATTGCTTCTTGTGCATAGCTGCTAATGGTTAGTGCTAAACAACTTATTATTGTCAAGATATAACGTTTCATGTTGGCAAAGATAGTGCAAGCCGAGCGAAGAAAAAAGAAGTTTGCATATTTTTTTCTTCCAAGGCGTCGTCAATCTTATCTAAAGATAGTATGCAAAAGATAATTCCACCGAACAAACTCGGCGCACTTACCGAACCTATTCGGTGCATGCACGGAGTACGTTCGGCGGAAATACGGCTTTGTCTGCCACTTGTTGTTGTGCATTAAGTAGGCTTGAAAAGATAATTACTTAATAAATTAAGGTAATAATCTTGAATTTTCGCTATTATTTCTGTTTTTCTTCGTATCTTTGCCGCGTTGTTCTAAAATCAACCTGCGAGAAGTTATGCATTTAGCGATAGATATCGGAAATACAGCAGCAAAGTTGGGCACTTTCGAGGGCGATAATCTTTTGGAAGTAGTCTATACAAACAACGATACGTTGGCAGCTTTACCCGAAGTGGTTAAACGATACCCTATCAAATCTGCAATCTACTCAACAACGGTCGATTTGAGCGACGAAGCCATGGAGAAGATAGCACAACTACCTTTCCCTTGCCTGAAAATGACGTCCACTACGCCCATACCCATAACTTGTGCTTACGAGCAACCAGAAACATTGGGTACCGATCGCGTTGCGGCGGTAGTAGGGGCAGCCTCCATAAAGCAGGGAGTGCCTATGTTGGTCATTGATTCCGGCACATGCATTACCTTCGAGTTCCTCGACGAACATGGATGCTACCAAGGTGGTAATATTTCGCCTGGCTTAGAGATGAGATTGAAAGCATTGAATCACTTCACTTCACGCCTCCCGTTGGTGATGTCAATAGGTCCTATGCCCGAGTTGGGAAAGGATACTAAAACCGCTATCCGATTGGGCGTAAAGAAGGGTTTGCAATACGAAATTGAGGGCTATATTGAAGAATTTAGAAGAAAATATCCCAATCTTTTGGTTTTTTTAACGGGCGGTGACGATTTTTCTTTTGATACAAACATAAAAAACCTCATCTTTGCAGACAGATTTTTAGTGTTGAAAGGATTAAACCGGATTTTAAACTACAATAATGATAAAAAATAGACATATACTTTTGGTGCTGATGCTTGCTCTTCTTTCGGGAGTGGCAATGGCTCAAAACAACACGAACTCTCCTTATACACGATATGGATTCGGACAATTGACTGACCCAGGCTCGGCGAATAGTAAGGCTATGGGAGGCGTAGCATATGGCTTGCGTGATAAAGCGCAAGTGAATTTTGCTAATCCAGCTTCATATTCAGCAGTCGATTCGTTGACGTTTATCTTCGATGGCGGTTTGGCGTTGCAAAACACCAACTTTAGCAATGGTGCCGTGAAATTGAATGCTCGTAACTCAAGTGTAGATTACATTACTATGATGTTCAGAGCTAGCAAATGGTGTGGCATCAGCATGGGCTTGTTGCCATACTCAAATGTGGGCTATAACTTCAGCGAGTATCAAAAGAACGAAACAGATGTAAACAACTCAACGCTCGTTTCCTATATGGGCGATGGCGGCTTGCATCAAGTATATTTCGGTGCGGGTATTAAGGTGTTGAATAATCTGTCGATTGGTGCAAACTTGTCGTACTTTTGGGGTGACATCACACGTAGTCGCTCACAATCGTTCGTGTTGAATACATCGGCAAACGGATTGACTACAACTACCAATACTTCTATCAGTAGCTATAAGTTGGATCTTGGTTTGCAATACACACAAAAAATTGCCGAAAAGCAAGAGTTGACACTTGGCGCAGTCTTTTCACCAGGACACGACTTGTCTAACGAAACCTATGTGCAAGATATGCTCTCATCGGGTACAGGTTCGTCTGCATCTATTACAACGCGCGACACCGCAGTTGTCTTCAGCTTGCCTACTACCATCGGTGTGGGATTGACCTATAAATACGATAACCGCTTGACGATTTCTGCCGACTATATGGTGCAAAAATGGAGCGAAGCATCGTATATGAGCGAAAAAGGTGTGATGTGTAATCGTACACGCCTTTCTGTTGGTGCAGAATACCAACCCAATGCATTGGGTAGAAGTTATTTCTCGGCTGTTAAATATAGAGTAGGTGCACACTACTCTAAACCTTATTATAAAATAGACGGAGTAGATGCCGCTAAGGAATACGGCGTGTCGTTTGGCTTCGGATTGCCATTGGCAACATCACGTTCGTTGATTAATCTTACGGCACAATACGTAAGAACCAGCGGACAAATGAACAACTTCTTGAATGAAAATACGTTGCGCATTTGCGTCGGAATAACATTCAACGAAGGATGGTTCTTCAAGAGTAAAGTGAACTAACAATAAAAAAGAATATTAATAACTTAAAAAACTTCGGATACAATGAAAATGAAAATGTTTGTCGCTGCTTTGTTCCTATCACTGGGTGCATCCAGCGCTATCGCACAAGAATGTAACGCAAACAGTAGTCTTTCGCACGAAGCTGTACGTGTAGGAAACTTTAAAGATGCGTACGAACCATGTATGGCCGTTCTTAAAGAATGTCCTACATTGAAGTATTACACTTATACCGATGCTAAGAAGATTTTGAGAGGTCTTATGGCAGAGATTAAGGATCGTAAAAATGCTGATTATCAAAAGTATTTCAACGAATTGTTGGGTGTGTACGATTTGCAAATCCAATACCTCCCAGAGTTGAACAAAAAGCTTAAGGCTGACCAACAAGTATCTCCAGCAGAATTGTTGGGTGACAAGGCTGTTGATTACTTGCAATTTGCTCCATCTATCGACCTTAATCAAGTTTACGCTTGGTTGAAGGAATCTGTTGATGGCGATAAGGGTGCATCTAAGGGTGCTACTTTGAACGCTTTCTTGGATATCTCTACTAAGAAGGTACAAGCTGACAAGAATCACACTGGCCAATACTTCCAAGACTACATGGATGCTACTAAGTATATCGACGAAGCTATTGCAAACGAAACAAAAGCTAATACAAAAGCTTATCTCGAAGCTTTGAAGAACAACTTTACTCCTATGTTTGTAAGTAGTGGTGTTGCAGATTGCGAATCTTTGCAAACTATCTATGGCCCACAAATCGAAGAAAACAAGGGTGATTCAGTAGTACTTCAAAAGGCTATCAACGTATTGAAGTTGATGCGTTGTACTGAAAGCGATGCTTATTTTGCTGCTTCTGACTACATGTACCGCATTAAGCCAACTGCTGATGCTGCTATTGGTGTAGGTTACATGTACATCAAGAAGGAAGAATACGAAAAGGCATTGCCTTACATCGACGAAGCTTTGACTATGGAAACAGACAATTCAAAGAAAGCTGAAATGGCTTACCTCGCTGCTGCTTCTTTGTCGGCTGCTAAGAAGTATTCACAAGCTCGTAAGTACTGCTACGATGCATTGAAGTATAACGAAAACTATGGTAATGCTTATATCCTCTTGGCTAACCTCTATGCTTCTTCTCCTAACTGGAGCAACGAAGGTGCTTTGAACAGATGTACTTACTTTGTTTGTATCGATAAGTTGCAACGCGCAAAGAGCGTTGATCCAAGTGTAGCTGAAAAGGCTAATGAACTTATCGCATCATATTCACGCTATACTCCAGAAGCTAAAGACCTCTTCATGTTGGGTTACAAACCTGGTGATAGAGTTACTGTAGGCGGTTGGATTGGTGAATCTACAACTATCCGATAACGATATGCATAAACAGACATCGGACATAATCGTTCGTGGACATAAAAACATAACCATTGCCTTGGCGATGGTTATGTTTATTTTATTATCTGTCGCTTGTTCAGGCCGTAAAAAGATTGTTGGAGAGGCAATTACAGAGCGAGATTCGTTGCCTATAATGGAAACGAAAGGCGTTTCTACGCTTATTTCCGACTCGGGTATTATTCGCTATCGCCTGCAAGCCGAAGATTGGCGTGTTTTCGACAAGAAAAAACCGCCTTATTGGGCGTTCGAAGAAGGTGTGTACTTAGAGACATTCGATACACTCTTTCAGATGGAAGCGAACATTAAAGCCGATACCGCATATTATTACGAAAAACAAAAACTTTGGAAATTGATGGGCAATGTAGTCATTCGTAATTTGAAGGGAGAAAAATTCAATACCGAATTATTATATTGGGATCAAAACACAGAAAAGGTTTACTCTGATCGCTTCATCCGCATCGAACAACCCGATCGAATTATTACCGGTCGTGGATTTGATTCGAATCAGCAGATGACTAAATATACCATCCACAAGCCAGAAGGTATCTTCTATTTGGAAGATAGTGGTGTGGTAGCAGCCGATACAACTCAAACTGTTCAGATTACTCAAGCAAACTAATCAATATGGATATCTTAATTTATGTGTTGATAACAATGGCGTTTTCTGCATTCTTCTCGGGGATGGAGATTGCTTTTGTGTCGGTAGATAAATTGCGTTTCGAAATGGATAGGAAACCAGGCCCAACAGCTACGGTGTTGGAATACTTTTTCCGTAATCCCAACAACTTTATCTCTACAATGTTGGTGGGAAACAACATCGCGCTGGTTGTCTATGGTATCTTTATGGCCGAAATTATCCAAGACAAACTGTTGTCGGGTATTATCTCGAACGAATTTTTACTGATGCTGGTACAAACCATTATATCTACACTAATCATATTGGTTACTGGTGAGTTCTTGCCTAAAACACTCTTCAAAATCAACCCTAATTTAATGTTGCGCATATTTGCTTTTCCGCTATTTTTGTGCTACATCATTCTTTTCCCCATTTCAAAATTTGCCTCTTCGCTTTCGTCAATCTTCTTGCGTTTGATTGGCGTGAAGGTTAATAAAGAGGCGTCGGAAAAGGCTTTTGGAAAGGTTGACCTTGACCATTTTGTTCAAACAAGTATTGAGAATGCAAACGATGAAGAGGAGTTGGATGCAGAAGTGAAAATCTTTCAAAACGCACTCGACTTTTCAAGCATTAAGATACGCGATTGCATTGTGCCGCGCACAGAGGTAGTAGCGGTTGATGTCACAACGACATTAGAAGATTTGAAAGTGTTATTTGTTGAATCCGGCATATCGAAAATTATTGTATTCGAAGGCAATATCGATAATGTCGTGGGATATATTCACTCGTCTGAGATGTTTCGTAATCCCGAAAAATGGCAAAATCATGTAAAAGAGGTTCCTATTGTACCCGAAACAATGGCGGCTCATAAGTTGATGAAACTATTCATGCAACAGAAGAAGACTATTGCTGTAGTGGTCGATGAGTTTGGAGGTACCTCAGGTATCGTATCGCTCGAAGATTTGGTCGAAGAGATTTTTGGTGATATCGAAGACGAACATGATAACACCTCTTATATTTGTAAAAAATTGGGTGATGACGATTACGTTCTTTCAGCTCGTTTAGAGATTGAGAAGGTAAACGAAATGTTCGACTTGGAATTGCCCGAATCGGATGATTATCTCACTATCGGTGGTATGATATTGAATCATTATCAAAACTTCCCGAAGTTGAACGAGGTTGTTGAGATTGGTGATTTTAAATTTAAAATTATTCGCCTTTCGGCTACTAAAATTGAATTAGTGAGGTTGAAAGTGGGTAAATAAACCGAATTCGCGCATTTTTTTTAAGAATAAATAGATGTATCCATACATTTTTTGTATCTTCGTGCGCTAAAATTGGAAAGAATAGAAAATAATATAAACTAAAACTAAATAACAAAAATGGCAACATTACAAAACATTCGTTCGAAAGGACCATTATTGGTGATTGTTGTAGGTTTGGCCTTGTTCGCATTTATCGCTGGCGACGTGTTTAAGGCTATCCAACCACACCAAACACAAGATGTAGGTGAAATCAATGGTGACGCTGTTTCTGCACAAGAGTATCAAGACTTGGTAGAAGAGTACACAGAAGTGATTAAACTTACTCAAGGAGATAATGTAATTAGCGATGAAGTTTCTAATCAAATCAAGGATGTGGTTTGGAGAAACTACGTAAACAACAAGTTGATTGAAGCTGAAGCTGAAAAGATTGGTTTGACTGTTTCTGATGCTGAAATCCAAGCAATTATTAATGCTGGTGTGCACCCATTATTGAGTCAAACTCCATTTATCAACCAACAAACAGGCGCTTTCGACCAAGATATGTTGAAGAAGTTCTTGGTTGACTATGCTCAAATGCAAGTTGGACAATATCCTGCTGAGTATATGGAAAGCTACTCTCGCTTGTACACACTTTGGTCATTCATTGAAAAGACATTGAAAGAAAGCCGTTTGCAAGACAAATATATGGCTTTGGTATCAAACGCGATTATCTCTAATCCCGTTGAAACACAAGCTGCTTTCGATGCTCGTACTAACCAAACAAACATGTTGATGGCAGCAATTCCTTACAACGCTATTGCTGACTCATTGATTACTGTTAATGCTACAGAGCTTAAGGATCTTTATAACAAGCGTAAAGAAGAGTTCAAGCAATTCGCTGAAACTCGTGATGTGAAGTACATCGACGTTCAAGTTGTAGCAAGCGAAGAAGATAAAGCTGCTTTGCAAGCTGAAATGAACGAATATGCTGCTCAATTGGCTGAAGCAACTGATAACTATTCTACTTTTATTCGTTCAACAAGTTCAGATGTTCCTTACGTAGATTTGTTCTCTACACAAAGATCACTTCCTTTGGATGTAATCGCTCGTTTGGATTCAGTTGCATTGGGTGGTGTATTTGGCCCATACTATAATGCTACCGACAATACAATGAATGCATTCAAGAAGTTGGCTGTTGCTAAGATGGCCGATTCTATTGAATTCCGCCAAATTCAAGTTGTTGAAGCTGATGCTGAAAGAACAAAATTTGTAGCAGATAGTCTTTTCAATGCAATCAAGGCAGGTGCTGATTTTGCAGAAGTTGCTAAGACTTATGGTCAAACAGGTGAACCTGTATGGATTTCATCAGCTAACTATGAAGGTGCACAAATCGATGGTGATAACTTGAAGTATATCGAAGCTATCACTACAGGTAAGGTGAAGGAGTTGGTAAATCTTCCTTTGATGCAAGCAAATATCATTTTGCAAGTAACAAACAAGAAGGCAGATGTAGAAAAATACAAAGTTGCAGTTGTTAAGCGCTCGGTAGATTTCAGCAAAGAAACTTATAACAAGGCTTACAATGAATTTAGCCAATTCATCTCAGAAAATCAAACATTGGCCGAATTGGAAGCTAATGCAGAAGATGCAGGTTATAGATTGTTGGAAAGAGCAGACTTGTCAAGTTCTGAACACACTATTGGTTCAGTTCGCGGTACTAAGGATGCTTTGAGATGGGCTTTCGAAGCTAATGTAGGCGAAGTGTCTGGCTTGTACGAATGTGGTGATAACGACCGTATGTTGGTTGTTGCTGTTTCTGGCATTACTCCAGAAGGTTACCGCTCACTCGACCAAGTGAAGATGGAATTGTCTCTTGAATTGGCTCGTGAAAAGAAAGCTGAAAAGATTTTGGCTGATTTGAAGGCAGCTAATGTAACTTCATTCGAACAATTCGCTGCATTGGAAGATGCTGTTAGCGATTCATTGAAGTATGTAACATTTGGTGCTCCTGCATACGTTACTTCATTGCGTAGCAGCGAACCTCAAGTAAGTGCTTACGTAAACGAAGAAATGAACAAGGTAAGTGCTCCTGTTAAGGGCCTTGCTGGTGTGTACGTATTGCAACCTTATGGCGTTGAAAAACAAGAACAAGCATACGATGCTGAAGCTGAAGAAAGAACTATTGTTAATCAATATGCTCGTTCAGTGATGCAACAACTTGTTAACGACTTGTACATTAAGGGAAATGTAGCTGATCAACGTTACATTTTCTTCTAAACAATATTTTATAGGGTTAAAAATGCCGATTGCTATATTAGTAATCGGCATTTTTGTTCGTAAAACTCAATTTCAAAGCTTTAAAAGTAAAGAGAATTGCTTATTTACGCGCTTTGTATTATCTTTGTTGGCAAATAGATAGTTTATTTCAACGATGCCTATGACTCAAAAACAGCCACTTTTAGGATTAACTTTATCGGAGTTGCAAGCTATTACGAAGCAGCTCTCAATGCCTCTCTTTACAGCAAAGCAGATGGCTTCATGGTTGTACGACAAGAAGGTGAAAACCATCGATGAAATGACAAACCTTTCACTTAAGCATCGTACTCTCTTGAACGAATTGTATGAAGTCGGAGCTACTGCGCCGATGCACGCAATGAGTTCGGTAGATGGTACAATCAAATACCTTTATCAAGTAGGTGAAAATAGTTTTGTAGAGGCTGTCTATATCCCCGATGGCGAGCGTGCTACGTTGTGCGTTTCATCGCAAGTGGGATGTAAAATGAATTGTAAGTTTTGCATGACAGGTAAGCAAGGATTTACCACCAATCTGTCGGCCAATCAAATACTGAATCAGATTATTTCACTTCCCGAATGTGATAAACTGACCAATGTCGTAATGATGGGTATGGGAGAGCCTTTGGACAACCTTGATGAGGTGTTAAAAGCCTTGGAAATTTTAACAGCCCCTTATGGCTTTGCTTGGAGTCCGAAACGAATAACCCTATCCACTGTTGGACTTAAAAAAGGCTTGAAACGTTTTATCGAATCATGCGATTGTCATTTGGCTATAAGTCTTCACTCTCCAGTGCCCGAGCAAAGACGCGATTTGATGCCGGCAGAGAAGGCTTACTCTATTACCGAGATGGTCGATTTGTTGCGCAATTATGATTTTAGCAAACAACGTCGCTTGAGTTTCGAATACATTGTCTTCAAAGGAGTAAACGATTCGATGCTTTATGCAAAAGAGTTGCTAAAACTATTGCGCGGCCTTGATTGTCGCGTAAATCTCATTCGTTTCCATGCTATTCCGAATGTCGATTTAGAGGGAGTTGATATGGATTCAATGGTAAAGTTCCGTGATTATTTAACCTCGCACGGACTCTTTACTACGATTCGCGCATCGCGTGGAGAAGATATTTTTGCCGCATGTGGCATGCTATCTACGGCTAAACAGAACGAGAAAAACAATATTTAATATAATTTATTCAATTCTTTTGGGAGGATATTGAATAATCTTTGTTTCTTTGTAAATTATTTAATGGTAAATGTTATGAAGAAGAACTTTTTTTATCTGCTCTTAGTGTTTGTTACAGTATTGGTTAGTGCTTGTAGCGGTAAAAGCGGTAATCAAACTGGTGGTGGAAAAAGCATATTGATGCCACCCGCAAGTGGTCGTCCATACGAGTTATTAGTCGTTATCAATCAAGATATGTGGGAACGCCCTGCCGGACGTGCTTTGTATAATGTCTTGGATAAGGACGTGCCAGGATTGCCCCAATCAGAACGCTCGTTCCGTATCATGTTTACCGACCCAAGTAATTTCGATTCAACATTGAAGTTGGTACGTAATATTATTATAGTGCAAGTAGATGAAAAACGCTTTACGCAACCCAAGATGAGTGCCGCAAAAGATGTTTATGCAGCACCTCAAGCTATCCTCACCATTCAGGCACCTACCGAGGCTTCTTTGGGCGGTTTCATCACAGAAAATACCAATAAGATTATCGATTACTTCACTACACAAGAAATGAACCGCCAAATGCAAGTCTTGGAAACCAATCATAGTGAGTTCATTTCGAATAAGGTAAAAGAAATGTTCGACTGCGATGTATGGGTATCCGGCGAATTATCTTCGTTCAAAGAAGGTGAAGACTTCTATTGGTTTGGTACAAATACCGCAACCCGCGACCGCAACTTCGTTATCTATTCATACCCTTATACAGCATACGATACATTTACAAAAGAGTATTTCACACATAAGCGCGACTCTGTAATGCGTGTCAATATTCCTGGTGCCCGCGAAGGTATGTACATGGAAACAGATACGCTGATGACTAAGGTTAAGGGTTTGAACGTTCAAGGACAATATGCCCTCGAAGCGCGTGGTTTGTGGCGTGTGAAGGCCGACATGATGGGTGGCCCTTTTGTGTCGCATGCTCGTGTAGATACAGTAAACAATCGAGTGGTTGTGGCAGAAGTATTCGTTTATTCGCCCGATACACGCAAGCGCGATTTGATTCGCCAAATGGAGGCATCGCTCTATACATTGAGATTGCCGGGTGAGAAAGCCACTCAAGCCAATGATTCAATCAAGTAAATAATAAACAAGAAATATAGAATGGGAAATAATAAAATAAGAATTGGTATTACCCAAGGAGATATAAACGGCGTAGGTTATGAAGTGATTTTGAAGACTTTTGCCGAACCGTTAATGTTCGAACTATGTACACCTATTGTATATGGTTCTCCCAAAGTAGCAGCCTACCATCGTAAGGCTTTCGAGTTGCCTACTAATTTCAGCATTGTAAACTCAGCTTCCGAGGCTCAAGAAGGAAGAATGAGCATCGTAAATTGCTCAGACGACGAAGTGAAGGTGGAGTTTGCAAAGGCCGATGCAGAATCGGGTAAGGCCGCTTTTGCTGCTTTGGAAAAGGCGATAGAAGAGTATAAAGAGGGCTTGATAGATGTTATTGTTACAGCTCCAATCAATAAACATACCATTCAGTCAGAAGAATTCTCATTCCCCGGTCATACAGAGTACATTGAACAGAAATTGGGAGATGAATCACAAAAGGCTTTGATGATTTTGATGAAGGGAGACTTCCGTGTGGCATTGGTTACAGGCCATTTACCCGTAAGTCAGATTGCTTCACATATAACCAAAGAGTTGATAACAGAAAAGATAGCTATCTTCCACGAATCCTTGAAGCAAGATTTCGGAATAAGTGCTCCACGCATAGCCGTCTTGTCATTGAATCCGCATGCTGGCGATAGCGGCTTGTTGGGTAAGGAAGAAGAAGAAATCATCGTTCCTGCTATTCAAGAAATGGTCGATAAGGGTATCCAATGCTTTGGCCCATATCCTGCAGATGGTTTCATTGGCTCGGACAATTACACCCATTTCGATGGTATCTTAGCCATGTATCACGACCAAGGTTTGGCACCATTCAAAGCATTGGCCATGGACGAAGGTGTGAACTTTACAGCAGGATTGCCCGTTGTGCGCACCTCTCCCGCACATGGAACAGCATACGATATTGCCGGTAAGGGCGTAGCAAAAGAAGACTCTTTCCGCCAAGCAATCTATGTAGCCATTGATGTATATCGCAACAGATGCCGCGATAAATATGCACATCGCAATCCGCTTAGAAAACAATATTACGAAAAGCGTGACGATAGCGACAAGTTAAAACTTGACAATCCAGACGAAGCATAAGCATGGTAAAACCGGAAATCCAACAAATAAAACAACGTTTCGAGATTATTGGAACTTATCCTCCATTACTTCGCGCCATAGATGTTGCTGTTCAAGTGGCACCTACCGACCTCTCTGTGTTGATAACAGGAGAGAGTGGAGTGGGAAAGGAGAGTTTCCCTCAGATTATCCACCAGTTTAGCAGACGTAAGCATGGCCGATACATTGCGGTGAATTGTGGTGCCATACCCGAAGGCACTATCGATTCCGAATTGTTTGGCCATGAAAAAGGCGCATTTACAGGAGCTATTGGCGAGCGTAAAGGCTACTTTGGCGAGGCAAATGGCGGTACAATCTTCTTGGACGAAGTGGGCGAACTTCCTTTGTCCACCCAAGCGCGTTTGTTGAGGGTGTTGGAGAGTGGCGAGTTTATTAAGGTAGGTTCATCTACTGTCGAAAAGACCGATGTTCGTATCGTTGCAGCAACCAATGCCAACCTTACCAAAGCCATTTCAGAAGGACGCTTCCGCGAAGACTTGTATTATCGTTTGAATACCATTCCTATTCAAATCCCCCCTTTGCGCGAGCGTGGAAGCGACATTCACTTGTTGTTTAGAAAGTTTGCTTCCGATTTTGCCGAGAAGTACCGCATGCCAAGCATTCAGTTGACCGACGATGCTAAAGAGTTGTTGCAATCTTATCGTTGGCCAGGTAATGTACGTCAATTAAAGAATATCACGGAACAAATCTCTATTATCGAAACCAATAGAGAAATCAATGCAGAAGTGTTGGATGGTTATTTGCCAAAAGCCAACTTGTCATCAAACCTGCCGGCCTTGTTGGTTTCCAATGATTCGAAAACATTCGAAAGCGAACGCGAGATATTGTACAAGGTGCTATTCGACATGCGACAAGATGTTACCGAACTAAAGAAATTGGTACACGACATCATGTCCAACCAAGGAAAACCTGCGCAAGGTGTTTCCTATTACACAGCCGATGCACAATTGCTTACACCGGTTGCTTCCGAAAAAACAAAAACGTCTCCCATCATCGATTACCAAGATACCGAAGAGTATGTCGAGGACGACTCTATCTTGGAAAATGTGGAGAAAACAGCAATACTTAATGTATTGAAGAAATACCGCGGAAACAGAAAACAAACCGCCGAAGAATTGAATATCTCAGTACGAACACTCTATCGAAAACTTAAGGAATATGGCTTGGATTAACTATGTATTAAGGTCATTTGTAGCTTTAGCTGCTTTGTTCATGCTCAATGCATGCAGCATATCGTTAGGCTTGGCACCTATCAGTTCTATTGATTATAATAAGGTGAAGACCATCTCCATTGCCGAGTTCCCTAACCAGGCAGAGTATGTATATGCTCCATTGGCTGTTGAGTTCAACCAAGAGCTTAAGGACATGTTTATCCAGCAAACCCGTTTGCAATTGGTGGACAATGGTGGCGATTTGGAAATCTCGGGCGAGATTACAGGATACAACCAATACAACGAATCGGTTGCTGCCGATGGTTACTCTTCGAAGGTAAAGCTAACCGTAACCATCAATGTGGTTTATGTGAACAATACAAACCACGACGAAGACTTCGAACGCCAGTTCTCAGCCTATCGTGTATATGATTCTACTCAGTTGCTGACCGAAGTTCAAGACCAATTGATAGGTGAAATGGTGAAGGAGATTACCGAACAAATATTCAATTCTACTGTAGCAAATTGGTAAGGCGTATGGCTATTGGGAATGTACAATATTGGATTCAGCATCCGGAAGCATTGGATAAGGACTCACTGTACGAGTTGCGCAATTTAGCCTCTCGCTATCCTTATTTCCAAGCAGTCCGTTTGCTTTTGTTGAAGAACTTATACATTCTGCGCGACCCCTCTTTTGGCGAAGAGTTGCGTAGAACCATTATCTATATTCCGAATCGCTTAATGCTTTTCCAACTGATTGAGGGTGGAACATTCGCATTGAAAGCATTAAAGCCGGCTGCACAATCCGGTCAACAACCACTGGAAGATGTTTCTATTGATAGAACATTGTCGTTGATCGATGCCTTCTTGGCAACAGTTCCAACCGAAGTACAAGAAAACGATACCATCGAGATGGATTATGCGGTTGACTATACCGCCTATCTGATGAATGAAGGTGAAGAACCAGCCGCTATCTCCGAAGCAGCAAGCGAACCCAATTTATTGAAAGGACAAAATCTGATAGATGATTTCATCGAGCAGTCGGAAAGCGCAGACAAGGAGAAGAGTTTGCTCAGTTTGTCAGATATAAAACCTGCACCCCAAACAGAAGCAGATGAGCTTGACGAGACCTGTTTTACCGAAACTTTAGCCAAAATTTACGTAAAACAGCAGCGATATGATAAGGCTCTTGAAATTATAAGGAAATTAAGTTTGAATTATCCAAAAAAAAATGCTTACTTTGCAGACCAAATCAGATTTTTAGAAAAATTGATTATTAACGCTAAATTTAAACAATAACAATGCTTTATTTATTATTAATTATTTTGATGGTGATTGTGTCGGTACTGATGTGCCTCATTGTGTTGATTCAAAAGTCAAAAGGTGGCGGTCTTGCATCAGGTTTCGCATCATCAAACCAAATTATGGGTGTACGTAAAACAGCAGACTTCTTGGAAAAAACAACTTGGACATTGGCCGGTTTAATGGTTATTATCAGTGTTGTTTCTGCTTACACACTTCCTTCTAACAATGCAGTAGAACAAAGTGCCATTATGAAGCAAGCACAAGAAGAAGCAGCAACCAATCCGTATTCTATGCCTCTTAGCTCGGATGCACCGGTATTGGAAATGCCTACAGCAGCAAGCGATTCTGCTTCAAACTAATTATTCGTATTTAAAGACAAACCCAATAGTTAAGCGGGATTGCGCAAGCTGTTGTGCAATCCCGCTTGCTGTTTTTAATGAAATAGCTATGACAACATCTATGAAAGTACAAACAACATTGCGCGATTCTGCCGCTTTGCGTTGGACGGCCTTGCTATTGTTGGCAATGGCCATGTTTTTTGCCTATATCTTTATGGACATTCTTTCGCCCATTAAAGATTTGATGCAATCTACTCGTGGTTGGGACTCTACAGCATTTGGAACAATGCAAGGATCCGAAACCTTCTTGAATGTATTTGTGTTCTTCCTGATTTTTGCCGGTATCATCCTCGACAAGATGGGCGTGCGCTTCACGGCACTCCTTTCGGGCGTAGTGATGCTTGTGGGTGCAGCTATCAATTGGTGTGCTGTGACTGAGGCGTTTATGGGGAGCAGCCTTGAAACTTGGTTCAACAATCACCTGAACTACATCCCCGGTTTCGACGAATTGGGCATCTCTCCCTTCTACTTGGGCATGCCTGCATCGGCTAAGTTTGCAGCCGTTGGTTTTATGATTTTTGGTTGTGGTGTCGAGATGGCCGGTATCACCGTGAGCCGTGGCATTGTAAAGTGGTTTAAAGGTCGTGAGATGGCCCTTGCAATGGGTTCTGAGATGGCTCTTGCTCGTTTGGGCGTAGCTACTTGTATGATATTCTCGCCCATGTTTGCCCGTTTGGGTGGAGTGATTGATGTATCTCGTTCGGTAGCTTTCGGTTTGGTGCTGCTCATGGTGGCACTCATCATGTTCATCGTCTATTTCTTCATGGACAAGAAACTCGATGCACAAACAGGTGAAGCCGAAGAGAAGGACGACCCATTCAAAATCAGCGATTTGGGACAAATCCTCACCAGTAGCGGCTTCTGGCTTGTGGCATTGCTTTGTGTATTGTACTATTCGGCCATCTTCCCTTTCCAAAAGTATGCCGTTAATATGTTGCAGTGCAACTTGACTTTCACCGAACTTTCCCCCGATTCATTTTGGGCCACCAATACCGTAACCATTATCCAATACATCATTATGCTTGTAGTAGCTGCAGCTTCATTCTCGAGCAACTTCTGCAAGAACAAGTCAATGAAGTATGGTTTGCTCCTTTTGGCCGTAGTTGCTTTGGTCACTTTCTGCTACATGGGCTACATGCGTCAGAGCGCCGAAACCGTCTTTGCTGTATTCCCCTTGTTGGCTGTGGGCATCACGCCTATTTTGGGTAATTACGTTGACCATAAGGGTAAGGCAGCATCCATGTTGGTACTCGGTTCGTTGTTGCTCATCGCTTGTCACTTGACGTTTGCCTTCATCCTCCCGTTGTTCCAAGGCAATGCCGTTGGTGGAGTAGTGGTTGCTTACCTCACAATCTTGGTGCTTGGTGCTAGCTTCTCGTTGGTTCCTGCATCGTTGTGGCCCAGTGTACCCAAGTTGGTCGATGCCAAGATTATCGGTAGCGCCTACGCAGTGATATTCTGGATACAGAACAGCGGCTTGTGGCTCTTCCCTATGCTCATCGGTAAGGTGCTCGATAAGACCAATCCTCAATTGGTGGAAGATTTGAAGAATGGCGTTATCACTCCCGAACAAGCAGCCGTTTCTTACGACTATACCGCTCCGTTGGTCATGCTTGCCTCGCTTGGTGTAGCAGCTCTTGTCCTCGGCTTGTTCTTGAAAGTTGTTGACAAGAAGAAAGGTTTGGGATTGGAAGAACCCAACATTAAATAAAGAATAACTATAGTGCCGATAAGTGGCGTTTCTGCGTCGTTTTCGGCACATTGCAGATACCTCTGTAAAAGGTTAAACCTGCCGCCCCAAAACATTAAACCTTCTTGCCTAAAAGGTTAAACCCTATTGGCAAAAAGGTTTAATGTTTTTTTATTTGCCATCAGTGATGACGGGAAATAGCACTATTAATACTTCGCGTCCGAAGTATTTGTTCCTCACGTCTGATGTGTTTGTTCTTTACGTCTGAACTATTTGTTGTTCAGAAACCATTGTCTGTCCCTACGTTGTGTGTACTATATTGAGTTCTGAGAAAATTGACAAAATGTCAAATCTGACATTTTGATTTTCAAACCGCGCGAGAATCGCTTATT
>JAGBWA010000089.1 GCA_017630035.1 Bacteroides sp. | reverse complement strand
CTTTGGCATGGTGGTAATGGCCGCACATTTTGGTTTTTCACCTGCTTTTGGCGCCTTTATTATGGGCTCAATTTTAGCCGAAACTATCGAAGCCGAAAGCATTGAACGCTTGGTGAAACCAGTGAAAGACTTGTTTGGTGCCATCTTCTTTGTATCGGTAGGTATGATGGTAGATCCTACAATGATTGCTGAATATGCAATACCTATCATTGTAATAACGCTTGTAGTTATCCTTGGACAATCTTTTTTCGGTACATTGGGTGTGTTGTTTGCTGGGCAACCATTGAAAATTGCGATGCAATGCGGATTTAGTTTGACGCAGATAGGTGAGTTCGCTTTTATTATCGCCTCCTTGGGTGTAACGTTGCATGTAACGAGTCACTTCCTCTATCCTATAGTAGTGGCCGTATCAGTTATTACCACATTCTTAACACCATACATGATTCGATTGGCTGGCCCCGCTTCAGAATATGCAGATAAGCATCTCCCGCAAAAATGGATGGCATTTATATCGCGCTATGCATTAGCCCCACAATCGTTGAATCATGAAAGCATTTGGCGTAAATTAATTATTGCTTTGTTGCGAATAATTATCGTTTATTCAATTGTTTGCATTGCTATTATAGCCTTATCTTTCCGTTTCCTTGTGCCTTTGCTAAAGAATAGTCTTCCCGAACTTTGGGCATCTATATTAGCTGCTGTACTAATTATTCTTTTCGTATCGCCTTTCTTGCGTGCTATAATGATTAAGAAAAATCATTCGAACGAATTTCTTACATTGTGGCGCGAAAGTAAAAATAATCGTGCACCATTAGTAGCCATACAAATAGCACGCGTTATGCTAGCTGTTTCGTTTGTAATGTTCATTATAGCTTCGTTGGTTAAAGTTTCCGTAGGATTGGTGTTTGGTATAGCTTTGCTATTGGTTATTGTGATGGTCATGTCGCGTATGCTGAAAAAGCATTCTATAATGATAGAGCGTACTTTCTTCCAAAACTTACGTTCGCGTGAAATGCAAGCCGAATACCTTGGAAAGAAGAAACCTGCTTATGCTGGGCGTTTGCTTTCTAAGGATATGCACATTGCAGATTATGAACTTTCAAACGAGTCGGATTGGGTAGGTAAGACATTGGGCGAATTGAGTTTCGGACAAAGATATGGCGTACATGTCGTCTCTATTTTACGCGGTAATCGACGAATCAATATACCAGGCGCTAATGTCCGACTTTTCCCTACAGATAAGCTTCAAGTAATTGGTACCGACGAACAACAAATTCTCTTCGGAGAAGCCATGAAACAATGTGTTACTATTGTCGATGCCGATGAATTTGAAAAGGGAGAAATGATTCTTCGTCAATTGCTTATCGATGAAAACTCACCATTCTTAGGCAAGACGCTCAAAGATGCGGGTATTCGCCAAAAATATCATTGCTTAGTGGCTGGTATAGAACACGATGATGAATCGCTACACGATCCTACGCCAAATGAACCATTGATGAATGGGGATGTGCTTTGGGTAGTTGGTGAAACGAAAGATGTGTTTAGCTTGATAAATGCTTAATTTGATGCGATTATAGTTTGCCTAAAATCTTATCCATTACCCAATTGGTAAGTGTTGCACTCTCTCCATCGCAAGTACAAGTGCTTTTTCCTAACAAGTGGTCAACTACAGCTTGGATTAATGGTTGTTGCACGTAGGTGGGATTCTCTACTCTGATTTCTTTGCGTCCCTCTTCTGTGTGCAGAGTTATAGGTTCGTATGTGTAAACAGAGAAACTTAGCGAACCTTTATCGCCAACAACTACAATGCGATCTTCCTTTACCGACTCGTGTGCAACAAAACACCATGAGCCACTTCCTACTAATCCATTTTCGAATTGGAAACAAGCGCTAATGCTATCTTCTGTATTATACAATCCTCCACGATTGCTTTTGTATCCGCTTGCCTCGAGAATGCATCCAAAGATTTCTTGTAACAAATCTATCTGATGCGGTGCAAGGTCATAGAAGTAGCCTCCACCAGCAATGTCGGGTTGCAAACGCCAAGGTAAAATTCCTTCTTTTCTATCAAGGCTTCTTGGTGGTTGTGCAAAGCGTACTTGTATGTTTATGATGTTACCAATGCTTCCTTCTTCAATTAGTGTTTTTACTTTCTGAAAATAAGGAAGATAGCGACGATAATAGGCGACGAAACAAGGCATTCCTGTTTCTTGTGATACGCGATTGATTCGGCAACATTCTTCGTAGGTTACGGCCATTGGTTTTTCTATGTAAACAGCTTTTCCTGCTTTCATAGCCATAATGGCGTAGGTGGCATGCGAAGAGGGTGGGGTAGCAATGTAAACGGCATTTATTTCGGGGTCGTTTATAAGCATTTGAGCATCGTCGTACCAGCGTGCGATGCCGCGTTCTTTGGCATATTTTTCGGCCTTCTCAAGTTTGCGGCTCATTACGGCTACAACTTCAGAGTTTTCTATTTTTTGAAAGGCTGGCCCACTTTTATATTTTGTAGCTTCGCCACATCCGATGAATCCCCATTTAATCTTCTTTGCCATATATCTCAGTAATCGCTAAATGTTATTCCTCTTCTTCGTCGTCAAAATCAAAGTCGAAATCGAAGTCGTCCATGAATTCGGGTGTAGTGAATTCTTCCAAACTTCGTCGGTCTTTTTTCGTTGGTCGTCCAGTACCTTTTGCTCGGTTTACGAATCCGCTTATACGACTCATTTCGAGCAATTCGTATTGATCGGGTGTTGTAACGTTTTCCATCATTTCGGGCACTAACTTAGCGCCGACACGTTTTTCGATGGTTTGCAATACTTTGAACGAGTAGGTAATGGGTGGTTTCTTTACGGCTACTATATCGCCAGGCTTTACCATTCGTGCGGCTTTTGCTTGTGCACCATTGATGGTTACTCGCCCTTTTTTGCAAGCTTCGGCGGCTATGGTGCGTGTTTTGAATATGCGCACTGCCCACATCCATTTGTCTATTCTTGCTTCGCTCATTTCTTGTTGTATTGGTTCATGGTTATGTTGATGCCAGCTAAGCAGAAACTTTTTACGATTTCGCCAGCTGTTTCCAATCGTTCGGGCATTGTTTTCCAATCTTCGTCGGTGAAATGTCCTAAAACGTAGTCAACTTGTGTACCGCGCGGAAAATCATTTCCAATGCCGAATCGTAGGCGTGCATAGTTTTGCGTGCCAAGTATGTCGGCAATGTGTTTCAATCCGTTGTGTCCTGCATCGCTTCCTTTGCCTTTCAGTCGTAGTGTGCCGAAGGGTAGTGCCAAGTCGTCCACTACAACCAATACATTTTCCAACGCAATGTTTTCTTTTTGCATCCAATAGCGTACGGCGTTTCCGCTTAGGTTCATGTAGGTAGATGGTTTGAGTAGTACCAGTTGTCTTCCTTTTACGGATAGTGTTGTGGTGAATCCGTATCTACCGTCTTTGAAGGTGATACCTGCTTTTTTTGCTAATGCATCTACTACCATGAATCCGATGTTGTGTCGGGTTTCGTGGTATTCGGGTCCTATATTTCCTAATCCTACTATTAGATATTTCATTTCGTTTGTTTCAGCTTTTTTATTTTCCATTAAGGGAAAAAGTTTTTTCCCTACTTGAGAAATAATTTTATGTAGTTGAAGAAACATTTTGTTGCTCTTAATAAATAAGGAGAGCGGATTGTCGCGGAAGTTGTCCGCGCTTAATCCGCTCTCTTTTATGTTTTGTATTGTCTCTATTACTTACCAGCAGCAGCAGCGGCAGCAGCACCACGGGCAGCACGAGTCAATTTAACTGCACAAACAACAGCTTCTTTTGCGTTGAGGAGTTCGAGGTTTTCGAATGCCAATTCTTTTACTTGGATAGCCTTACCCAATCCCAAGTGAGATACGTTTACGATAAGCTTCTCTGGGATGTTTGTATAAAGAGCTTTCACTTTCAACTTACGCATTTGCAATTGCAACTTACCACCGGCTTTCACACCTTCTGCCAAGCCTTCGAGTTGTACAGGTACTTCCATTACGATAGGCTTTTCTTCGTTGATTTGCAAGAAGTCAACGTGGAGGATAGTGTCCTTAACTGGGTGGAATTGAATATCTTTCATGATAGCAGTTACTACCTTGCCATCGATGTCGAGGTTTACTACGTAGATGTGTGGAGTGTAAACCAAGTTGCGCAAACCTTCGTTAGTTACGGTGAAGTGTACGTTTTCGCCAGCACCATAAAGTACGCAAGGTACACCATTGTTTTTACGAATAGCCTTGAGGGCTCTTGCTTGTTCCGAAGAACGTTCTGCAATTGTTCTTGCAGTTCCTTTTACGTCAATTGTTCTCATAATTTTTTGTGTTACTCTAAAATTAAGTTTTTAATATTTTGCTTAATTTACCATCACACGTTGTGGTGTATCCACACGCTGTTTGCAAAAAAGCGGTGCAAAAGTACTGCTTCTTTGCGAATTATCCAAGCTTTTATATTAAAAATCAATATCTATTTTGATTTCTCCTTCGGTAGCCAATGGTTCGTTATTGTTTTCTTCGGCTACAAATTGTTCTGTAGGATAGTTTCTGTTATAGTTTCCTTGTACCGATTCTACGTATCCGATGGCGTTTTGCAATTCGTTTAAGAACTTTTCAAAGTCTTCCTTGTACAAGAAGATTTTGTGTTTTTCGAAGTTTACTTTTGCGTTGTCGCCTTCGCCAGTAACGATTTTCTTGCTTTCAGTGATAGCCAGAAACATATCATCTTTTCGGCTTTTCTTTACGTCGATGTAATAGATTCGTTTCCCTGCTTTGATGGCCTTTGAATAAACGATGTCTTTTTCGCTCATTTCTGCCTCATTTTTCTTCTTCAAGTCTTCCATAATGCTATAGAGTATCTATTATCAATTAAAATTTCGGGGCCAAAATTGACGATTTTTTTTCATCCGACAAAAGATTTTCCAATGATTATCACTTCTTGCAATAAAAAAAACGAAAACGTTGTGCCAACTCATTTTTAATGACTACTTTTGTACCCGTTAAAATAATACTTATTAGGATTTATATGATTAACAGAGTTCTTATTCGTCTTAAGGTCATACAAGTAGTGTATGCTTACTATCAAAATGGTGGCAAAACCGTGGATGCTGCCGAAAAAGAGTTGTACTTCAGTTTATCGAAAGCGTACGATTTGTACAACTATTTGTTGCTACTGATGGTTGCCGTGACGAAATATGCGCAAAAACGCATCGATGCAGGAAAGGCAAAGTTGGCTCCTACAGCCGAAGAATTGTATCCCAACATGAAATTTGTGGAAAATAAGTTCATTGCTCAGTTGGAAGTGAACAAACAACTCATGGATTTTGTTGAAGTGCAAAAACGTTCTTGGAACAATAGCGAAGATTTTGTGAAAGCACTCTACGATAAGATTATCAACTCAGATATATATAAGGAATATATGGCCGCTGAAGAGACTTCGTACGAAGCCGATCGCGAATTGTGGCGCAAGCTATACAAAAACTTTATATATAATAATGAAGAGTTGGATGCTTTGCTCGAAGATCAAAGCCTCTATTGGAACGACGATAAAGAAACCGTAGATACCTTTGTGGTGAAAACCATCAAACGCTTCAATGAAGAGACGGGTGCCGAACAAGAGCTGTTGCCCGAATATAAAGACGAGGACGACCGCGAATTTGCACGCCGATTGCTCCGTCGCACATTGACAAATTGCGACTACTATCGCCACCTTATCAGCGAAAACATTCGCAATTGGGAGTTGGATAGAGTTGCCTATATGGATGTTATCATCATGCAATGCGCATTGGCCGAGCTGCTTAGCTTCCCCAATATCCCTATTAATGTAACGTTGAACGAATACGTCGAATTAGCCAAACTGTATAGCACAGCTAAAAGTGGTAGCTTCGTAAATGGTACACTCGACGGCATCGTGAAGATATTAAGAAAAGAAGGTAAACTTACTAAAAACTAATAACTTAAAACAATAAGATTATGAACGTATTAACCGTAACATTTCTTCAAGCAGCACCTCCCGCAGCAGGTGGTGGTGGCATGATGTGGATTATGCTGATTGCTATGTTTGCAATCATGTACTTCTTTATGATTCGCCCACAACAAAAGAAGCAAAAAGAGTTGAACAACTTCCGTAAGTCGCTTCAAATCAACCAAAAGGTAATCACTGCTGGTGGTATCTATGGTGTAGTAAAAGAAATTGGCGATACAGAAGTTGTACTCGAAATCGACAAGAACGTACGCATTCACATCGACAAGAACAGCATCTACGCTTCTGTAGCCGATACAGTAGGCAACCAAGCAAAATAAGCTGATTATGCCGAAAACAGACGGAAATATAAAAAGCGTTTTAAAAACACTATCGCATAAAACTAAGGACTTTCTGCTGAGCAAATCCAGCAGAGAGTTCTTCGTTTTTATGTTTTTCTTTCTGTTGGCAGGTAGCTTTTGGCTACTACAAACCTTGAACAACGACTACGAAATAGAGCTCTCCGTCCCTGTTCGTTTGAGAGGAGTGCCGAACGAAGCCGTTGTAATCACCGAACCTACATCGGACATTCGCATTAAAGTAAGAGACCGCGGCACAGTCCTTGTAAACTATATGCTCGGTAAAGACTTCTATCCGCTGACCATCGATTTTGGTAAGCAAGATAAAAATGTCGAAAACATGTTGCGCGTTATGCCAGAAGATTTGCATAAGAAGATACATGCACAACTGAAAAATTCAACGCAACTACTTGCTGTAAACCCCGACACATTAGAGTATATTTACTCAATGGGCTCGTCGAAACGAGTACCGGTTCGCTTGCAAGGAAAAGTATCTGCCGCTCGCCGATATTATGTAGCCGACACGCTACTCACTCCCGATTCGGTAACCGTATATGCTTCATCGGCCGTGCTCGACACTATTTCAGCCGCCTATACAACCCATTTCGAAGCGTTAAGCATTTCCGATACGCTTCGAAGCCAACTACAATTGCACACACCCAAAGGCGTGAAGTTTAAACCGGAAGTTGTAAATGCAGTATTGCCCGTCGATGTATATACTCAAAAAACGGTCGAGGTACCGCTCGTTGGCATAAACTTCCCACCCAACACCATGCTGCGTGCTTTCCCCTCAAAGGTAAAAGTCACCTTCCAAGTAGGCTCTCGCCAATTCAACGATTTTGATGCTTCCGATTTCGCAATCTATGTACCTTACGAAGAATTACTTAAATTGGGAACAGAGAAGTACAACGTCGAGTTGAATCATGCACCTGCCGAGGTGAACAACGTGCGCTTATCGCCCAAACAAGTCGATTTCCTTATCGAAAAAACACTATAACAATGGCTATTAGAATAGGTATAACGGGAGGCATCGGTAGCGGAAAAAGTGTCGTTTCCAAAATACTTTCCTTATTAAATATTCCTATCTACCTCTCTGACGATGAGGCTAAACGCTTGACGGCAACCGACGAAGCCATTCGCCGAGAATTGACGGATTTGTTGGGCAATGAACTTTATCAAGGCGGCATACTAAACAAACAAAAGTTAGCAAACTACCTTTTTGCATCTGCCGAAAATGCAGAGAAAGTCAATGCCATTATTCATCCGCAAGTAAAGCAAGATTTCCGTCGTTGGTGTACGCGTCATTCGGATTCGCAATTTGTTGCCATGGAGTCGGCCATCTTATTCGAATCGGGATTTGATTCCGAAGTCGATGTAGTGGTAATGGTGTATGCTCCACAAGAAGTTCGTATTCAGCGGGCTATGATGCGCGATGCCGCTTCGCGCACGCAGATAGAGCAACGCATCAAACGTCAAATGGACGATGAAGCTAAGTGCTCAAAAGCGCATTACGTATTGATAAACGATGATAAAACCGCCCTTATTCCGCAGGTTTTGCAACTATTAGTTTCGTTATCTCAGAAATAATACATACATTTGCACTTTGTGTTGAAACTTATAACTCAAAACTCATAACTCAAAACTCATAACTCAAAACTATTTTATCATGTTAAAGACTATTTTATCCATTTCAGGAAAATCGGGTTTATATAAATTAGTGTCGCAAGGCAAGAATATGCTTATTGTAGAGTCGTTGACCGATAAAAAACGCATGCCTGCCTATGGTACAGACAAAATGATTTCGTTGGGCGATATCGCTATGTACACCGACGAAGACGATGTACCTTTGCAAGAAGTATTCCTCTCTATTAAGAAGAAGGAAAACGGTCAACCTATCGCGCTCGATATCAAAACCGCTACTCCCGACGAGTTGCGCCAATACATGGGCGAAGTACTTCCTAACTTCGACCGCGACCGCGTTCACCTTTCAGACATTAAGAAACTCATTGCTTGGTACAACCTTTTGGTTGCAAACAACTTGACCGATTTCGAACCTGCAAAGGAAGAAACTGCTGCAGAAGCATAATAACACCTATTATATATAGGAAACAATAGCCACCTTGCGAGGTGGCTATTGTTGTTTATATGTTAACCCAATTCTTTTTGTTTTTAATTCCTAAACACCAATCCATCGTTTTCTTCATCAACGATAATTGGATGATTCCTATCAATGGCTTGCGCCAATAACTTCTTGGAAAGGTCGTTCAGCAGGTAGTGCTGAATGGCTCGCTTCACGGGGCGGGCACCAAACTCAGGGTTGTATCCAACGCGGGTAAGGAAGCCAATCGCATTGTCGGTCAGTTGTAGGTCGATGCCGTTGCCTTGAAGCATTTTTTGTACACCGGCTATTTGCAACTTCACGATTTGCTTGATTTCGGTCTCATCAAGTGGCGTAAACAGAATCGTTTCGTCTATGCGATTCAAAAACTCGGGGCGAATGTGTTGCTTTAACAAATTCATCACCTCGCGTTTAGTTTCTTCCATAATGAATTCTTTGTTCAGCCCATTCAATCTTTCCATTTGACTTTGCACATAGCTGCTTCCCATGTTGCTTGTCATGATGATAATGGTATTCTTGAAGTTCACGGTACGCCCTTTATTATCAGTCAAACGGCCATCGTCCAATACTTGCAACAAGATGTTGAATACATCGGGGTGCGCTTTCTCAATTTCATCGAACAGCACTACCGAGTAGGGCTTACGGCGAACAGCTTCGGTCAGTTGGCCACCTTCATCGTAGCCTACGTATCCCGGAGGCGCTCCTACCAAGCGCGAAACACTATGCTTTTCTTGATACTCGCTCATGTCGATGCGCGTCATCATGGTTTCATCGTCGAACAAGAATTCTGCAAGCGCCTTGGCAAGTTCTGTCTTTCCTACGCCGGTTGTACCCAAGAATAGGAATGAACCGATAGGGCGCTTGGGGTCTTGCAAGCCGGCGCGACTACGGCGAACAGCATCGCTAACGGCACAGATTGCTTCGTCTTGTCCCACAACGCGCAAGTGTAGCTCGTCTTCCAAGTGCAGCAATTTCTCTTTTTCGCTTTGCATCATCTTGCTGACAGGGATACCTGTCCAGCGCGAAACAACATCAGCAATGTCTTCGGCATCAACCTCTTCTTTAATCATGGCCGTGTCGCCTTGCATGTCGTGCAACTTTTGTTGTATCTCTTCAATCTCTTGTTGAAGTGCTTGCAACTTGCCATAACGTATTTCGGCCACTCGTCCATAGTCGCCTTCACGTTCGGCTTTCTCGGCTTCGAATTTGAGGTTCTCTATGGTCTCTTTGTTTTGTTGAATCTTATCGATGAGGCTCTTTTCGCTTTGCCATTTTGCTTTGTACGAGCTTTCTTGTTCTTTCAACTCGGCCAATTCTTTGCCAATTTGTTCCAACTTAGGCTTGTCGCTTTCGCGCTTAATGGCTTCACGCTCAATCTCCAACTGCTTAATTTTGCGTGATATTTCATCCAATTCTTCGGGTACCGAGTCTACCTCCATGCGTAGTTTAGCTGCTGCTTCATCCATTAGGTCGATGGCTTTATCGGGCAAAAAGCGGTCACTGATGTAGCGGTTACTTAGTTCGACAGCTGCAATAATGGCATCGTCCTTGATGCGAACATGATGGTGACTTTCGTAGCGCTCCTTCAATCCGCGTAGGATAGAGATACTGCTCAGTGTATCAGGCTCGTTCACCATTACGATTTGGAAACGACGCTCCAATGCTTTGTCCTTTTCGAAATACTTTTGATATTCGTCCAAGGTTGTTGCACCAATGCTGCGCAGTTCACCTCGCGCCAAAGCTGGTTTCAGTATATTGGCGGCATCCATTGCGCCTTCGCCCTTACCGGCACCCACCAATGTGTGAATCTCGTCGATGAACAGAATAATGTCGCCTTCCGATTTCTTCACTTCGTTGACAACGGCTTTCAAACGCTCTTCAAACTCGCCTTTGTATTTGGCACCGGCTACCAATGCACCCATATCCAGCGAATAGACTTGTTTGTCTTTCAAGTTTTCGGGTACATCGCCACGAAGAATACGATGGGCCAATCCCTCAACGATAGCTGTTTTACCAGTACCGGGTTCACCTATTAATATCGGATTGTTCTTGGTTCGTCGGCTAAGGATTTGTAATACGCGGCGAATCTCCTCGTCGCGTCCGATGACAGGGTCGAGTTTGCCGTTGCGGGCAGCTTCGCAAAGATTAATGGCATATTTTTCCAACGATTGGTAAGTGTCTTCGCTCGATTGCGAAGTAACACGTTCGCCTTTGCGCAATTCGTTGATGGCTTCGCGCAACTCTTTTTCGCTTACACTCGCATCTTTTAGGATACTCGATGCTGTGCTTTTTACAACAAGCAACGCCAATATAATAGGCTCAATGGAGACAAATTCATCGCCCATCTCTTTTGAAAATTGAACGGCCTTTTGCAAAACATCGTTGCTCTCGCGACTTAAATATGGATTGCCCCCTGATACTTTGGGCAATGATTCTATCTGTCGGGCTACAACGTTGGCTATTTGTTGCCCATTTACGCCTAATTTCTGAAAGATGAACTTCGTAACGTTTTCGCCCACTTTCATAACTGCTTGTAGCAAGTGGATAGGTTCAATAACCTGTCCGTTGTGCGCTTGTGTTAAGTTTACGGCCTCTTGAACCGCCTCTTGCGCTTTGATGGTAAAGTTGTTGAAATTCATTGTGATTCTCCTTTCTTTTAAATAATTGTATTCACTTTTATCAATAACAAACAGCGTGCCAAAGGGTTTATTGCGCGGAAAGATGACAATTTTGTCACTTTTCTGTGACAGAATTGGCACAAAGCCCATATCTTGTATTATCTTTGCACATTATTTATATTATAGTTTGTTCAATATGCAAATGCAAAAAGAGATACAATTTGCCGATAACGTTATACTGCTCGATGTCGGCTTCTTGAATGGCATAGCAAATAGCCTAAAGAATGCTTTGGAAAATCGTTTGCAACGTTCGCTTCCGCCTATTGATTTGGTGCAATGGCTCAGTTATATAGCATTGGATGCCGGATTGCGTGGCGGCGACAACGAGATACAGGTATTGCTACTACACGATGCAGCAGAAAAAGAGATGGTTGGTTGCCTACCAAGTTCATTGGCAGAGCTGGATGGAAATGCATGCCGCGACGCTTTGGGAGAGTTTGTTTTCTATGCGGTCAATGCTGCCGAAATGGTAGATAAGGAGCAGTTGTTTACAGACTTAATGACGTTGGCTATCGATTCGGCTAACGTTAAGCGATTGATACTATTGCCCAATCACTTGCAATATGCCGACAAAGTGGAAGGCGCATTGAATAAATTAGCATCGGATAAGGGAGGGGAGTCGTGTAAGAAGGCTATTTATTTCTCTTTGCAACCAACAGCACAATCGTTGCTTTGCCAAGCCGATTCTGTAGTATTTTCATTGGCTCAAGCTTTTGGCATTAATCCGGATGAACTGTAAAGCAAACGATGTTATCTATGAAAAAGTATGCTAGACAAGTTTACATAGCATTGGTTGTTGCTATATCATTGTTGCTTCTAATAGATTATCTGCCTAATGTTGATTCCTATGTCTCGCCTCCGATAGCCTTGTTTTTAGGATTGTTGTTTGCTTTGCTTTTTGGGCAAGCCTATCCTAAGTTTAATAAAAAAGTATCTAAGAAATTGTTGCAATATTCGGTTGTAGGATTAGGTTTTGGCATGAATTTGCAAGCCTCGCTTCAGTCGGGTAAAGAAGGAATGGCCTTTACGATTGTTTCGGTGGTAGGAACTATGCTTATCGGTTGGATTATCGGACGGAAACTATTAAAGGTTGAACGTGATACTTCATACTTGATTAGCTCGGGCACGGCTATATGTGGTGGTAGCGCTATTGCAGCTGTTGGGCCGGTGCTTAAGGCAAAAGATACAGAAATGTCGGTAGCATTGGGCACTGTTTTTATATTGAATGCTATCGCTTTGTTTGTGTTTCCTGTTATAGGACATGCACTTGATATGACACAGCAACAGTTTGGTATGTGGGCGGCTATTGCTATACACGATACAAGTTCGGTGGTAGGCGCTGGTGCAGCATACGGAGAAGAGGCTTTGCAAGTAGCTACTACTATAAAACTGACACGCGCATTGTGGATTATTCCTTTGGCCTTGGTCACTTCCTTCATCTTTAAGAACAAAGGACAGAAAATCAGTATTCCTTGGTTTATCCTATTCTTTGTGTTGGCTATGATATTCAATACCTATGTGCTTAGTACTACAGAGGTAGGAACTATGATAGGTCATTATATCAACGATTTTGCACGCAAATCGCTTACCATTACGCTATTTTTTATTGGTGCATCTTTATCAAGCGATGTGTTGAAATCGGTAGGTATTAAACCTTTAATACAGGGCGTGTTGTTATGGATTATTATAAGTCTTAGTACATTGGCTTATATCTATTGTATTTGATTATACTATAGGCAAAAATAATTTAGGCTAAATTCGAAATGAATTTAGCCTAAATTGTATTTTAATTTATACTTAAATTATTTTTTATTTATTCTTCAATGCTTCTAAGATGAGGCCTTCCAATTCTTCGGCCAGTTCAGGATTGTCGGCAATCACTTGCTTAGCGGCATCGCGACCTTGTGCTAACTTCGTTTCGTTGTAGCTAAACCAAGAACCGCTCTTCTTAATAATGTTCAAGCTTACACCCAAGTCGAGGATTTCGCCACTGAGTGAAATACCTTCGCCAAACATAATATCGAACTCTGCACGACGGAAAGGAGGAGCTACCTTGTTCTTAACAACCTTAACTTTGGTTTGCTTACCAAGTACTTCGTCGCCATTCTTGATAGTTTGGCTTGGGCGAATGTCAAGGCGTACCGATGCATAGAATTTCAATGCGTTACCGCCAGTGGTTGTTTCGGGATTGCCGAACATTACACCAATCTTTTCGCGCAATTGGTTGATGAAGATGCAGCAAGTGCGTGTCTTGCTAACGGCAGCTGTCAACTTACGCAATGCTTGCGACATTAAGCGGGCTTGCAAACCAACCTTATTGTCGCCCATATCTCCTTCAATTTCTGCTTTCGGAGTCAAAGCAGCAACAGAGTCAACTACGATGATGTCGATGGCAGATGAACGAATCAATTGTTCGGCAATTTCCAATGCTTGCTCACCGTTGTCGGGTTGAGAGATGAGCAAATTGTCCACGTCCACACCTAACTTAGCGGCATAAAAGCGGTCGAAAGCATGCTCTGCATCGATGAAAGCAGCAATGCCACCGGCCTTTTGTGCTTCGGCAATGGCATGAATAGCCAATGTTGTTTTACCAGATGATTCGGGGCCATAGATTTCAATGATACGTCCACGAGGGTAACCGCCTACGCCTAATGCAGAGTTCAAGCCGATAGAACCAGTAGGAATTACTTCTATTTCTTCGATGTTTTCATCGCCCATTTTCATGATAGAACCTTTACCAAAACTCTTTTCTATCTTGTCCATTGCTGCTTGCAAAGCTTTCAGTTTGTCATTGCCAGCATCGCCATTTTCTAATTTTACTTCGTCTTTCTTTGCCATAATGTTATGTTTTTTATTGATTTTTCTTGTTGTTGCTTATAGAATTTGTGTCGCATGCTCTTTTGTCTTTACTTCCTTTGGAGTGATGATGCGTTCTATAATGCCCTCTTCGTTGATGATGAAAGTAGTACGGAAAGTACCCATATATTTGCGTCCACACATGCTCTTTTCGCCCCACACGCCAAATTGCTCTACAAGTTTTTTGTCGGTGTCGGCAATCAAAGTAAAAGGTAGATTATTCTTTTCAATGAACCTTTGATGCGACTTTTCGCTATCCACGCTTACGCCAATTACTTCGTATCCGGCTTTGCGCAATTCGCTATAATTATCGCGTAGGTTGCAAGCTTGTGCTGTGCAGCCTGGTGTGCTATCCTTGGGGTAAAAGTAGAGTACAATCTTGCGGCCTTGGTAATTGCTTAAGCGTACCTCTTCTCCTTTCTCGTTAATGCCCAATAGTTCGGGGGCTTTGTCTCCTATGTTCATAGCTTATCAAAATAATATTTCCGCAAATATAATAGTAAAATCACAAACAAAACGTAAAAAACTGCTAAATACTTTGGTGAAATGTTGCAAAAATTAAAATAAGTGGGAAAGTTGAGGTTATTTTTCTAACTTTGCCATCGATACAAAACAAAACAAGAAAAGAACGATGAAAAAAATAATGACTATTGGATGCTTGGCGGCTCTTTGTATGGGTGCTGCTTCGTGTGCATCGACTAAAAATGTTGCAACTTTGTCTTCGCTTAACGGAGAATGGAATATCATTGAGATTAATGGGGAAGTAGTAGTGCCTGCTCCTGGACAAACATTTCCGTTCATTGCTTTCAATGCTGAAACTGGTGAGGTTTATGGTAATGCAGGATGTAATAGCTTGACGGGTAGTATCAATAAAAATGCGAAAGCAGGTACGATTGATTTAAGTGCTTTGGGTGCTACAAGCAGAATGTGCGAAGATGTAAAAACCGAGCAAAAAGTGTTGCATGCTTTGGCTAAAGTAAAGAAGTATAAACAATTAAACGATGAAAATATGGCGTTAACAGGTTCTTCAAAGAAAGATGTAATTGTATTGCAAAAGAAACAACCAGCGGTTACTTGGAATGACCTTGCAGGTAAATGGATGATTACACAAGCACAAGGTAAGGAAGTGCCTCAAGGTATGGAAAATCAACCTTTTTTAGAGTTCAATCTCATTGATAATAAATTGCATGGTAATGCTGGATGTAATATTGTGAATGCAAGTATTATACACGATGCGGCTAATCCTTCTTCTTTGAAATTCCATAGCTTGATTCGCACAATGATGACATGCCCTGATATGGAGGTAGAAGATCGCGTAATTAATTCGTTGAATGCAACCGTTTCGTTTGGTGCATTAGCAGATGGTGCCGTAGGATTCTACGATGCCGAAAATAACTTGGTACTTGTAATAAAGAAATAAGAGGCTATCGATATAGCTTGTCGATTAAATCTGACCGACCTATACGGCGCAACTCGTTGATGATGTTGCGCCGTTCTTCTTTTTTATACCAAAAGAAGAACATGCGTTGTGCTAACTTGTCGCGTTGACTTTTAGCACTATACACAGATTCGAGCGTGTAGGGATGATGTCCGGTGTACCAAGTTTCGGTACTGATGGTCATAGGCGTTGGCGTGAAGTCTTGAATCTGCTCTAAATGAAAATCGAGTCGTTTGGTGATAACGGCAAGTTCAGCCATGTCTTCGGCTTTGCATCCTGGATGGCTTGAGATGAAGTAGGGGATGAGTTGCTGGTTTAATCCTTCTTCGCGGTTGATGCGGTCGAAGATGCGCTTAAACTCTTCGAATTGTTTGAACGAAGGTTTGCGCATAATGCTCAGCACCCTATCGCTGGTGTGCTCGGGGGCTACTTTCAGGCGGCCACTTACGTGCTTGGTGATAAGCTCGCGTGTGTATTGTGCGGTGCTTTTGTTGATGGCGGCATCTTTGCTTTCGTGAAGCAATAAATCGTAGCGCACACCACTACCGATGAATGTTTTCTTTATGCCGGGAAGTGCATCAACGGCATGGTAGATGTCGAGCAATGGACGATGGTCAGTATTTAGGTTAGGACATACTTTTGGATGTATGCACGATGGGCGTTTACACTTTTTGCATAGCGCTTGATTCTCTCCCTTTATGCTATACATATTTGCGCTGGGGCCACCCAAATCGCTTAAGTATCCTTTAAAGTCGGGTAGTTGCATCACCTCCTTCACTTCGCGTAGGATGCTTTCCTTGCTACGGCTTGCAATGAACTTGCCTTGGTGTGCCGAGATGGTGCAGAAAGCACATCCGCCAAAACATCCGCGATGAATGTTTACCGAGTGTTTTATCATGTCGTAGGCAGGGATGCGTTTACCTTTATATTTAGGATGTGGCAAACGAGTGTAGGGGAGGTCGTACGAGTGGTCGAGCTCTTCGGTAGTCATTGGAGGGTAGGGAGGATTGACTACGATTGTTTGCTCGCCTATTTGTTGTAGGATTCTTGACGCTTCGTACTTGTTACTCTCTTCTTCGATGTGTCGGAAGTTTTCGGCTTGCTTAATTTTATCCTTCAAACAAGCTTCGTGCGAGTGTAGCACAATGTCGCCCTCTTCGGGGTTGATGCACGCAACGCATTGGGCGGTTTGACGGATACCATTCAGTGGCTCTCCCGAACCTATTCGGTGGGCAATCTCTATTATAGGCTTTTCGCCCATGCCATAAACTAGTATGTCGGCATTGCTATCTACTAAGATGCTGGGACGTACGCGGTCTTGCCAATAGTCGTAGTGGGTTAGTCGTCGCATGCTTGCTTCGATGCCTCCAATTACTACTGGCACGTCGGGGAAAAGTTCTTTTAGTATTTTGCTATAAACGATGGTGGGATATTCGGGACGCATGTCGTTGCGAGCATCGGGTGTGTAGGCATCGTCGCTACGCAAACGCTTGTTGGCGGTATATTTGTTTACCATGCTATCCATGCATCCGGCTGAAACACCGAAGAATAGGCGTGGCTTGCCAAGTTTTTTGAAATCGCGTAAATCGTCTCGCCAATTGGGTTGCGGCACGATGGCTACTCGCAATCCTTCGGCTTCGAGAATACGCCCAATGACCGCTGCTCCAAACGAAGGATGATCTACGTATGCGTCGCCGCTGAATAGGATGACATCTAATTCATCCCATCCGCGTAGTTCAACCTCTTTTTTTGTTGTCGGAAGCCAATCGGTCAATTGGTATTCTCTCATAGTGTGTTTACGCTTCTTGTTTAGTAAAATCTTGCTTTGCGCACCAATCTATGTATAGCACGATGAGTTGTTGCAACCCGAATGCCTTCATGTTGTTGTGATAGACAACATCAATGCAAAGGTCTAACAACTCTTTGCGATTTTCCACATCGGTGGCTATCAGCGAACGGATGTTCAGCTTTAACTTCTCCAATACACTTTCATCGACAATGCCGTTGCTATCAATCAAATGACTGAAGAGGGCATATTTGCGAATAACCATTAGGTTTTCGTCTGATACATCAATGCTACGAGTGCCTTTGGGATTAGCTTGTATGGTGTACATAGGTTGTTCCCTTTTATTAGTTAATATCTCCAATGCTGAAGTTTTCGGGAATTTTTCCCTTGAAATCTTTGAAGTAAAGTTTAATTTCCTTCATATCCTTCTCTATATCGCCGGTGGGGATAAACGCTTTGGTGGCATAGATGGTCTTTTTTGTATAATCGATGCCGATAAGCGCGATGGGTACTTGCGCTTTTTGTGCGATAAAGTAAAACCCTTTTTTCCAATTAGGATTGGCTTTACGTGTACCTTCGGGCGTGATGGCCAAGTGAAAATATTTGCTTTCGTCAAACTTTTGTTTCATTTGGTCGACCAACGATGTTCTTCGACCGCGATCTACGGGTATGCCTCCAACGGCTTTGAAAAGGATGCCAAGCGGAAAGAAGAACCACTCCTTCTTCATCATAAAACTTGTTTTACGGCCAATAGCACCATAAAATAGCTTACCGATAAAGAGGTCCCAATTGCTTGTATGAGGTGCCGCACAGATGACGCACTTGTCATAATTAGGTATGGTTACTTCCGTTTTCCATCCCAACAATTTGTAATAGATAAAACTATATAGCTTTTGTTTCATGCTGTTTACAATTTGCTGATGGCGTCAATAAGCTCGTTTGCTTTGGCGTTGAAGTCTTGTATCAGCTTCTTGTAAAATCCCTTTACGTTACCAGGTTGAGTATGGCTGATGCGGCTAATGAACTCGTTTTGAGTATTCAAGATGTCGGCCAATACATCGTTTACTTTAGCTTGGTCGGCACAATTCTTACCATTAATCAGACATTCGGCAAACAATTCGCCAACGATATAATTGATTCTCTTCTTAAGTACTTTTCTCTTTGCCATAACTTTTCAATGTTTAAAAGTGAATAATAGTTCAAAATAGTATGGCAAAGATACAAGATAAATCGGAAAAAATTTCCCTTAATGGAAAATAAATTTCTCCTTTAGGGAAAATAATTAAAACTTGAAATATAGTGCGTACGATTTCGAGAATGATATTTGCATATTTGCCGAAAAATAGCGAAATTTGCATCGATTATTGCGATACGAATTTTTATACACAATTTAATATTTATAGAAATGGCAAAAAGTGCATTGCAAATTGCTCGGGCTGCTTATCAGCCAAAACTTCCTAAGGCATTGAAAGGCAACGTAAAAGCTGTTGCTGGTGCTGCTACACAATCTGTAGCCGATCAGGAAGATATCGAAAAGTTGTTCCCCAACACTTATGGTATGCCTTTGATTAAGTTCGAGGCTACAGACGAAGTTGTAAACTTCCCTGCTATGAATGTAGGCGTTATCCTTTCAGGTGGTCAAGCTCCTGGTGGACACAACGTTATTTCAGGTCTTTACGACGGAATCAAGAAATTGAATCCTGCTAGCAAACTTTATGGTTTCATCCTTGGTCCTGGTGGCTTGGTTGACCATAAATATATGGAACTTACCGACGAAATCATCGACGAATATCGCAACACTGGTGGTTTCGACATCATCGGCTCTGGTCGTACAAAATTGGAAAAAGAAGAACAATTCGAAAAAGGATTGGAAATCTTGAAAGAACTCGACATCAAGACATTGGTTATTATCGGTGGTGACGACTCTAATACAAACGCTTGCGTTTTGGCCGAATACTATGCTGCTAAGAAGTGTGGCGTTCAAGTAATCGGATGTCCTAAGACTATCGACGGCGACTTGAAGAACGAAATGATTGAAACATCATTCGGTTTCGATACAGCTTGTAAGACATACTCTGAAATGATTGGTAACATCCAACGCGACTGTAACTCTTCACGCAAATACTGGCACTTCATCAAGTTGATGGGTCGTTCAGCATCACACATCGCTTTGGAATGCGCATTGCAAGTTCAACCAAACGTATGTATCGTATCAGAAGAAGTTGAAGCTAAGAACATGTCTTTGGACGATGTAGTAACATACATTGCTCAAGCTGTTGCTAACCGCGCTATCGATGGTAACAACTACGGTACCGTGCTTATCCCAGAAGGTTTGATTGAGTTCATCCCTGCTATGAAGCGCCTTATCGCTGAATTGAACGACTTCCTTGCTGCTAATGCAGAAGAATTTGCACAAATCAAGAAGTCTGCTCAACGCGACTATATCATCCGCAAGCTCACTCCAGAAAACTCAGCTATCTACGCAAGCCTTCCAGAAGGTGTTGCTCGTCAGTTGACACTCGATCGTGACCCACACGGAAACGTACAAGTATCACTCATCGATACAGAAAAGCTCTTGTCTGAAATGGTTGCTACTAAGCTTGCTGCTTGGAAAGAAGAAGGTAAGTATGTAGGTAAGTTCTCTGCTCAACACCACTTCTTCGGATACGAAGGACGTTGCGCTGCTCCTTCTAACTTCGATGCAGACTACTGCTACTCATTGGGTTACACAGCTGCTGCGTTGATTGGTAATGGTAAGACAGGTTACATGTCATCTGTACGCAACACAACTGCTCCTGCTGAAGAATGGATTTCGGGTGGTGTGCCCATCACAATGATGATGAACATGGAACGTCGTCATGGCGAAATGAAGCCAGTTATCCAAAAAGCATTGGTTAAGCTCGATGGTGCTCCATTCAAGGCATTCGCTGCTCAACGCGATGTATGGGCAAGAGAAACTGCTTATGTATATCCAGGTCCTATCCAATACTTCGGTCCTACTGAAGTTTGCGACGAGCCAACTAAGACACTTCAATTGGAACAAGCAAAGTAATTTGCACGTTTCGTTGATAAATAATAGTAGAGGGCGCTATCCTTGTGGATGCGCCCTCTTTCTTTATCTTATATACTTGCGAATTAACGTTTGAACGATGTTACTACCCAACGATTCTTTTCTTTGTATCCGTTGAATGTCAAGCCAAGTCGTTCGGCTTCAGCTTTAATTAGCGGAATATCATCTACATAGAAACCACTCATTAAGAGTGTTGCGCCTTCGTTCATACGCGCTACGTAGTGTTGCATATCTGCAAGTAAAATGTTGCGGTTGATGTTGGCTATTACCATGTCGAATGGACCTTTATCTGTAAGGATAGAGGCATCGCCCAAGCATACTTCTATCTCGTCAACGCCATTCAATTCGATGTTTTCGATAGAGTTGCGTACACACCAATCGTCAATATCGATAGCTGTACACGAGGCGGCACCCTTCATGCGTGCAAGAATAGCCAAGATGCTTGTGCCACATCCCATATCAAGCACTTTCTTTCCGCTCATGTCGCTATCCAATATCTCTCCGATGACAAGACTGGTTGTTTCGTGATGCCCAGTGCCAAACGCCATTTGCGGATTGATAGCAATGTCGTATTCGGCTTCGGGTACATCGTGATGAAAAGTACTATGAATCACACAACGATTGCCAATAACGATGGGTTGGAAGAAATTCTTTTCCCACTCTTCGTTCCAATCCTTATCCTCAGCCTCTACAAAGCTATATTCGATAGCGGTGTCGGGGATAGGAAACTCGCTGATAGCCGCCTCTACACTTGCTTCGTCGTAGAGGTTTTGCTGAATGTAGGCTAACAAACCATCGGGTTGCTCAACAAAACTTTCAAAACCAGCATCGGCTAATACGGCCGATAATACATCGTTTACCACCTCTGTACATGGTGTAGTGCGAAAACTGAACTCCAAATACTTCATATTTCTCCTTATTTATTTGCTGCAAAAGTACAAATATTCTCAAAAATATAGGGATTTCCCTACCAAGAATAGGGATTTTCCCCCATAAATAGCCAAAACAATCCGTATTTTTGCAACGTGAAATAGTAACAACCACTTAAATTGTGATATATGATGAAGAAAATGCTGCTTTCCTTATTGATGGTTGCGCTGATGCCATTTGCATTGAATGCTCAAACCGCGAATGACGATCTTTACTATGTTCCTTCGAAAAAGAAGGAGGCGAAGATTGACATCAAAGCGCCCGTGAAAGAGACAACCGTAATGGTGGAGACAGAAACGCCAATTAAGGTTGTGGTGCGCGACAAGAAGAAACAAGTGCGCGACATCGACGAATACAATCGTCGTTACGACTCGCGCGAGTATGAATTTACCGAAGAAAACGATACTCTGTACATCGACGAACGCGAGGTGGCCGAGCTTGATGGCGAATGGGTGAATGGATTTGATGGTACAGAAGATGATTACGAATATGCCGTTCGTCTGATTCGTTTCCGTAATCCGCTCTATGGCGTAAGCGTTGGTAGCCCCTTTTATTGGAACATTGTATATGGCATGGACTCTTGGGATTGGAATGTTTATACCGATGGCTATTATGCGTATGCCTTCCCTACGTATACCAATCGTTTGTGGTGGAATTGGCGCTATGGCCCAATATGGTATAACTCGTATTGGAGTTGGTACGACTATTATTGGAATTATCCATATTATGCTTGGCATTCTCATTACTATCCTCATTGGTCTCATCCCCACCATTTCTATCATCCAAGCTATGTAGGTGGTCGCCACTATACGCACAATGCTTACACAAACCGCTCGTCGCGCGTTTATCGTGCAACGGCCTCTACACGCCCCAATAGCAGCCGATTGGCTACCAATCAATCGCGCTCTACATCGCGTCGAGCCGTAAGTACAAGCGGTAGCAGACAAACCGTACGAACTGATGGAGAAGGGGAGAGCCGCCAAGTGCGTCGTGGTACATCGACCACTACTTCTACTCGCCGCGTGGTAGGTACACGAAACAACTCTACCAACACACGCGAGCAAGGAACAAGCGTACGTAGCGAACGCTCAACCAATACTAATCGCTCTACCATAACACGCTCGGGAAGCAATCGTAGCGATGCCGCTTCGTCGCGTAGAAGCACATATACTCGCCCCAGTAGCACACGAACTACCGAAGCTACTTCGGGTAGCAGCACACGCCGCAACAACACTTCTACCTATACACGTAGCAACGAACGCTCGTCAACAAACCGTAGCTCTACCAGCACACGCTCGTACGATAGCGGTAGCTCATCAAGTAGCCGTTCATCAAGTAGCTTCTCTTCGGGCAGTAGCTCACGTTCTTCATCGGGCGGAGGCTTCTCATCGGGCGGAGGCGGAGGTAGCCGTTCGGGTGGCGGCGGTGGCTCGCGTAGCAGCAGACGATAAACAAAGTATTAATATATAGACACTAATGATTATGAAAAGAGGTATATTTACAGCACTTATTGCATTGTCGATGGCAAGTGCAAGTGCGCAAACAGCATACGATGCGCAAAATGTAGCGCAAAAGGAATTGAATGGTACAGCCCGTTTTGTGGGTATGGGTGGCGCCATGAGTGCATTGGGTGGCGATGTATCTACTATCGCAACCAATCCTGCTGGTATTGCTATCTATCGTGGCAACGATGCCGCATTGACGTTGGGATACTCCATTACTGGTACTGAAAGCGACTACCTGGGCGAAACCTTCACAAACGACAAGTATCGCTTTAGCTTGGATAATGTGGGATTGGTAATCTCGAACAAAGTGGGCAACGTAACCCCCTTGCGCTATGTAAACTTTGGTTTCAACTATCACAAAGCCAAGTCGTTCTATCGCAACATGAGCATGCAAGGAATGATGGGTATGTTCGATGGTATGTACATTTCGCAAGCTCGCTACATGGCGCAACAAGCCAGCAACAACCAAGCATGGTTGAATCAGTATGGCGAGCAATTCAACTACGGTTCGGCCGATATTTACACCGATAACGATGCCGGATGGTTGGGCGCTATTGGCTACCAAGGATGGTTGATAGACGAGATAGATAATGGTAAGGATAACCCCTATTCTTATGTACCATACTTGCCCGATGAAGCCGATGCTTACTTCCATTCGCAAGAGCGTGGCGGCATCGACCAATTCGACTTTAACATTGCTTTCAACTTCCAAGAGCGTTTCTACTTTGGTGTTACCCTTGGTGCGTATGCCGTTGATTATCATAAGAATACCTTGTACGACGAGGATTATGGCAATGGCGAAGGCTACTCGCTCGAGAGCTTCAACCGCATTCATGGTAGCGGTGTAGATTTAAAGTTGGGTGCTATTGTTCGTCCGTTCGAGTACTCGCCTTTGCGCCTTGGCTTGTCTATCCATACGCCTATCTTCTACGAGCTTACCTACACCACTGGTGCGTTGCTACAATCGGACATGGTGATTGAGGGAGATACCCCCGAGAAGGTGGTGGTAGATACCTATAAAGAGCTTGGCAATCGTGATATGGAGCGCGACTTTAACTTGCAAACACCTTGGTTGTTCAACGTCAGCTTGGGATATACCGTAGGCAATTACTTGGCTTTGGGCGCTGAATACGAGTACGAAGACTACTCTACCATGAAGTTTAAGTATCCCGACAATATGGAGATGGCGTTCGAGACAGACGAAGTGGGCTATACGTTGAAGGGCGTGAGCACTTACCGCATTGGTGCCGAATTGAAGCCAATACCCCAGTTTGCGCTTCGTGCCGGATATAACTTTAGCTCGGCTGCTTTCAAGGAAGATGCCATTAAGCTATTCCCCGACAACTCGATTGGTACCGATACCGACTTCTCGAACACGAAGGATATGAGCACCTATACCTTGGGTGTGGGCTATCGTGGCAATGCTTTCTATGCCGACGTGGCGTTTAAGTATAGCAGCTACGAATCGGATTTCTATCCGTTTGTAAACGAAATTGACCATACATTCGTTACGCCCGAAGCTACTAAGGTGAATAATAATCGCACGCAAGTGTTGTTCACATTGGGCTATCGCTTCTGATAGAGAACATGTAATCGCAATAAAAAAAGGTATGCACTCATCAGCGTGCATACCTTTTTATTTATCAGTAAGTAGGTTTATTACTTCTTGAAGTAGCGGTTGTAAAGACCTTCGAAACCCTTTCCGTGACGAGCTTCGTCCTTAGCCATTTCGTGAACAGTGTCGTGGATAGCGTCCAAGTTCAATTGCTTAGCGCGAGCAGCAATGCGCATCTTGTCTTCGCAAGCGCCACATTCAGCATCTTTACGCTTTTCAAGGTTAGTCTTGGTGTTCCATACCACTTCGCCAAGCAATTCGGCAAACTTAGCAGCGTGTTCAGCTTCTTCCCATGCGTAGCGCTTGAAGGCTTCTGCAATTTCTGGATAGCCTTCGCGGTCGGCTTGGCGGCTCATAGCGAGATACATACCTACTTCGGTACATTCGCCCATGAAGTGGTTGTTCAAGTCCTTAATCATTTCTTCGTCGCAACCCTTAGCAACGCCAATTTCGTGTTCAGTTACGAATTGAAGAGGTGCATCAGCAGCTGCTTCTTCCATTTCAACGAACTTGTTGGCTGGAACTTTGCACAAAGGGCACTTTTCGGGAGCGGCATCACCTTCGTGAATATAACCGCATACGGTACATCTAAATTTTTTCATCTGTCAATAAATTAAAAGAGTTAATATTCTGTTTTGTTTCTTTCTTTGACAAAGGTATGAATTTGTCTTGAAAAATAAAATAGTTTAGCGATTATTTTAATGCTTCGGCCACTGCTTTTTCTATGGCTTCGCCGTGCAAACCGCGTGCCAGGATAATGCCATCGCCGCCTACGAGCATGGTGTGAGGAATGCTGCTTACCGAGTAGATTTTAGCAGCTGCGCAATCCCAATACTTAATGTCGGACATGTGCTTCCATGGCAAGCCAAGCTCTTCGATACCCTTCTTTATCCAATCGTCGTGTGTGCGGTCTAGTGATACGCCTACGATTTCGAATCCTTGGTCTTTGTACTTTTCGTAGATTTTCTTCAAGTTGGGCATCTCGGCGCGGCATGGAGGGCACCAGCTTGCCCAGAAGTCAACCAATACCAACTTGCCTTTGCCTACATAGTCGGACAGCTTCACGTCGTTGCCTTCGGGGTCTTTCATGGCGAAGTCGGTAAACATCTTTCCGGCATCGGTAGCTTTCAGCTTCTCTGTGTAGTCTTTTAGGCGCACTACAAAGGCATCTTCGGCCATCTCGGGAGCTACTTGTTGCAACAAGCTTTCAAGCTCGGTGGCGCTCATGTAATAGTAGGTAGAGCGTAGCAATTCCACGCCTACGGGGTTGCCAATGTTTGGCGCTACGGCATCTATTTGCACCTTGTCCATTTGCTCGTATATGGCGTTGTATTCGGCTATTTTAGCTGCTTGTTCCTCTTCGGGTAGCGCCATAATCTCTTCGCGTAGCTTGTTTGCTTGCGCTTGTAGCACGTTCAGCTGGTCTTGTATGCCTTGATAAATGTCGTTGTTGGCGGTGCCGGTAATGCTTGGTGCTTCTTGCAACAAGGCGTTGATTTGGCCGCTTTCAAGGAAGAATCCTGCGTCGATGCCGCTTTCCGATGCGGTGCCTTCGTAGGTAAGGTAACGATAAGCAGCAGGCGCTTGTACGCCCTCGAAGGTGAATGCTTCGTTGGCAATGATGGCCGAGTCGAGCGCTACGTATTGGCGTCCCTCTACCTTTTGCAAATAAACCATTTCGCCATCGGTAGCACCAGCAATGCTACCTTTAATGGTGTACCCATTTGGGTTTCCGCTACATGCCGCCAATGCTGCGGTAGCGAGTAAGTAAGCTAATTTCTTCATAGATAGTCTTTTTTTTATTTGTTATGAGTTTTGTTTTCTGTGTGCGAAGATAGTGCAAGAAAAGCAAATCTCAAACACCTTGGTGCAACTTTCTTATGCAAGCGAAGTGAAATGTAGACAACTGTCCACTGTCCACAACTGTCCACATAATGTAGCTTTGCTCTGTTTGGTCGAAACAAACACTATCTACGCGGTGCCCTTTAAAACCACTTGTATTGCATGCTATAGATGTGAATACTCCCTCTCTTGCCGATAATTCCTACCTATAATTAGGTATTTTGCCATCGGGAAAGCGATATTTATAGCTGCAAATGATGCAACCAATAAAAATGCAAAGTTGGCAATTAGGCCAAAAATAGCATGAAACAACCCTAAAGTAGTGGGTATGCCATGCGTTGCGTCTGCTTAAATGCGCCAAATTGTCTGTTGGCAAAGCTCATTTTATGCCCTTCTACGGCATTGTCCACCTCTTTTACCATACCTATTCGGTGGATGCACGGAACGTATAGCATGGCGATGCGGAATGGTATCTGTCTGATAATGAGGATTAAGGAGTGTGAAATTTTCTGTTAGGGGTAATTTTATTTTCCCTTAAGGGTAGTGATAAAGGGGGAATGTGG
>JAGBWA010000088.1 GCA_017630035.1 Bacteroides sp. | reverse complement strand
GTAATCTATCAGAAAATAGCAAAGAAACGATTCTCAGCGGGTTGATAATTGCATAACAAACAAATTATCAGCTAATTAAAGCGAAAAATTGTGTTTTGAAAAATAACGCAGAATATATAAATGTGCAATTCTTCGATGAATTGGGCAAAAATTGAGGATTTTAATGCAAAATTTTGAAAACTAACTCACGCAGCAGATCGCCATCGCTCAACGAGGAGTTTTCTACCCCTTTCGACTTAGCATCGGTGGTTCTAATCTCACTTATTATCTGCATCGTCTTTATACCGCTATACTTGCGCATGGCTGCCATATATTCGCGTGCTTGCCAAGGAGACTTTAATCCAAGGAATGCAGCTATGCCCTGCTCCGATTTTTCGGGAGCGTAGTAAGCCATCATTAAGTTCGAGTAAAAACCAAAAAGTAAAGATAAAGTCATTTGTATTGGATTCGTTTTTGGATTTTCCTCAAAATATTTTACTATCTTATTTGCTTTGAGGACATCTTTTTCGACTAATGCACTTCGAAGTTCAAAATTGTTGTAATCTTTGCTGATTCCAATATTCTTTTCTATCTGTTCAGGCGTGATTTTTGTTGAGTTTTTTGAAGATGTTATAATCAGTTTCTCCATCTCGCCCACCAATCGGCTTAAATCGGTGCCTACAAATTCTGCCAACATAGCAGTGGCTTTCTGATCGATATCAAAACCCTTTTGTTTGATATATGCTGCTATAAATGCCGGCAATTGAGCTTCCTTCAGTTTTTTCGATTCGTATAGTACGCCTACTTTCTCTATTTCGGCAGCTAACTTCTTACGTTTATCCAAGGAACCATGCTTATGGCAAAGCACTAAGATAGTAGATTTCAGTGGCTTTTGAAGATAGAAAACAAGCTCTTCCATGTTGTGTACTGCTTGCGCTTCTTTCACCACAATCACCTGATATTCAGACATCATTGGGTATCGTTTTGCAGCATTGATAATGGTTGCAGCATCTACATCGGCACCATAAAGAATTGTTTGATTAAACTCTTTTTCGGTATCGTTCAGCACATTATCTATAATATAATCGGCTATTTTATCAATATAAAATGCCTCGTCACCCATCAGATAATAGACAGGTCTGTATTGCTTGGCTTGCAGTTCTCTTATGATACCTTCGTATGTATATTCTTGTTTTGCCATAGGGATGTTTCAGTCAGCGTTAGGAGTCACCAATCGTACTTCAAATGTTTCACAGTCTTCTTTTCGTCGATAATCATTCGCATGGCTTCAATGCCTATTTCCACATGCTTTTGAACGTATTTTTGCGTAACTATTCTATCGCTTTCTTCGGTTTTTACACCTTGTGGAATCATGGGTTGGTCGGATACTAAAAGCAATGCTCCAGTAGGTATTTTATTGGCAAATCCGCACACAAATAGTGTAGCTGTTTCCATATCTACCGCCATTGCTTTGGTTTCCAGCAGTTGTTTTTTAAACTCAACATCATGTTCCCAAATGCGTCGATTGGTAGTATATACAGTACCTGTCCAATAATCCATACCATTATCTCGAATGGTAGATGAGACAGCGCGTTGCAACATAAATGCGGGCAAAGCGGGTACAATAGCTGGAAGATAATCGTTCGATGTACCCTCTCCTCTTAGTGCAGCAAGCGGTAAGATAAAATCGCCTATATCAGCTTTTTTATTGATACCTCCACACTTTCCTAAGAAAAGGCAAGCCTTTGGTTTAATGGCACTTAGCAAATCCATAATAATTGCTGCATTGGGACTTCCCATACCGAAATTGATGATAGTCATACCATTTGCTGTAGCCGAAATCATATTGGCATCCTTCCCCAAAATGGGCACATTGAAGTGTTCGGCAAATATCTCTACGTACTTGTCGAAGTTAGTCAACAATATATAAGGCTCGAATTCGTCCAATTGGCGTTTTGTGTATCGCGGCAACCAATTCTCAACAATTTCTTCTTTTGTTTTCATAGGAATTTATTAAATTTGTATCCCAAATAAAGGATGCTAAGTATTCAACTTACAAAAGTAGTAAATGTTATCGTTAAACCTGCCAAAAATTGAAGTTAAAATTACTTCAAACAACGGAAAATATGCAATATTCGATGTCTTACGACGTCGATATGTGGCATTAACGCCCGAAGAGTGGGTTCGCCAGCACTTTGTTCACTACCTCATTCAGCATAAAGGATACCCCCAATCGTTGATGGCCAATGAGGTTCAAGTGTCACTAAATGGCACAAAAAAGCGTTGCGACACAGTGCTATACCAACGCGACCTTAGCGCTCGAATGATTATTGAATACAAAGCGCCCGATGTGGAAATAACGCAAGCAGTTTTCGACCAAATCACTCGCTACAACATGGTGTTGAAGGTGGATTACCTTATCGTTAGCAATGGCATGCAGCACTATTGTTGCAAACTTGATTATCAAACAAATAGCTACACATTTCTACGCGACATTCCTAACTATGATTCGTTGTAATTACACCATAGAAAAGGGGTTGTGTCAAAATAGACACAACCCCTTTAGATTTATAGCTTTAATATCTTTGCTTATTCAGCAGCTTCCTTCGAAGTTCTTCTTCTTCTTGTTCTTTCCTTTGGTTCTGCCTTAGCCTCAGTAGTTACGCCAGCCAATTCTGGGTCGATCATAATACGACCACAATATTCGCAAACGATGATTTTCTTGCGCAAGCGGATGTCCATTTGTCTCTGAGGTGGGATTTTATTGAAGCAACCACCGCAAGCATCGCGTTGTACGTAAACGATACCCAAACCATTGCGTGAATTCTTACGAATGCGCTTGAATGATTGAAGCAAGCGAGGTTCAATCTTCACTTCAAGTTCCTTCACCTTTTCTCTAAGTTTTTCTTCCTCTTGCTTAGTTTCAGCAACAATTTCTTCGAGTTCAGCCTTCTTCAACTCCAAGTCCTTATTGCGTTCGTCAAGCAATGCTTCGCTATTTTCCAACTCCTTACCCTTTTCTTGTTCTTGGAAGGTAAATTCGCGGATACGTTTTTCGCAAAGTTCTATTTCGAGTGTTTGGAATTCGATTTCCTTGGTCAAAAAGTCATATTCGCGGTTGTTACGAACATTCTCTTGTTGTTCTTTGTATTTTACAATAGTTGCCTTAGCGGTTTCAATCTCTACACGTTTTGTTGCAACAGCTTGCTTCAATTCAGCAATTTCCGATTTGATTCGTTCGATGCGTGTAGTAAGACCAGCTACATCGTCTTCAAGATCTTCTACTTCCAATGGCAATTCGCCTCGTAATGTCTTGATTTCATCAATTTTAGACAACATTGTCTGCAATTGGTAGAGTGCTTTTAGCTTTTGCTCTACAGTGAGTTCTTGCTCTTTCTTTGCTTCTTTAGCCATAACTTTCCTTACATATATTTTATGGGATTAGTATTCACGCGAGTGGCTTGTACAGGCAACCCCGGAAACATCTCCCTGATTATTGTTTGAAATATCTCTTTTGTATATTGTTCGCTTTCGTAATGTCCTATTTCGGCCAATAGAATTTCGCCATCGTGTCCAAAATAGTCATGATACTTAATTTCTCCAGTAATGAAAACATCGGCTTGTTGGCGAATAGCAAGTGGCATTAGGAAAGCACCTGCACCTCCACAAATAGCCACACGTTGCACCTCCCTACCCGTCAGTTTGTTATGCTTAATGCATCCCACTTCGAAGGTTTTCTTTATGCGTTTCAAGAATTCTGTTTCGCCTTCGGGCATATCCAACTCACCTATCACACCTGCGCCCGCCATCTCTTCGCAACAGCTTTGTTCCTTCACATCAAGCACTTGCACATTTTTCAGGCCAATCTTCTCAGCAATTTTGAAGTTTACACCTTCGGGAGCATTATCAAGGTTGGTATGTGCAGAATAGATAACGATATCGTTCTTGATAGCCTTCATAATGCATTGCTCCACATAGTCTTTACCTGTGATTGATTTATATCCTCGAAAGATGAGTGGATGGTGCGAAACGATAAGGTTATAGCCCAACATGATGGCTTCGTCGATCACGGCTTCGGTAACGTCCAGACACAACAAAGCCCCTGTAGCTTCCGCATCTGTCAATCCTATTTGCAGACCGGCATTATCAAATCCGTCTTGCAAAGGCAGAGGCGCGAACCGTTCAAGGGCGCATACAATTTCCTTTATTTTCATTATCTACTGATAATTTGCGTGCAAAGATAATGATTTTCTGTATATTCTCGTTAATCTTTAACGAAAATTGTTTAATCCGCCCCATTCTCAACACAATTATTTGGACACTTCCAATATTTTCCGTACGTTTGTTAAAAAATTAACCACATAAAACTTAGTAATAATATGATATTGAACGAAAGAGATTTGCGCCACGAACATGTTTTGAACGTGGCTCGCCAAATGATGACTGCTGCTCGCACTGCACCCAAAGGCAAAGGTATTGATGTTTTAGAAATAGCCCTGATTACTGATGAAGCCCTTGCAAAGCTATCGAAGAAGATGCAAGCCATAGCCGAAGAGCGAGGATTGAAATTCTTCTTGCGCGATGCTGAAAACATTCTACAAGCCGAATGCCTTATTATAATAGGTACGCGCGAATGTGCACAAGGCTTGAATTGCGGTCATTGCGGATATGCTACTTGCGATGCTCGTGCCAAGGGTGTTCCTTGTGCCATCAACTCGGTAGATGTAGGAATTGCCATTGGTTCAGCTTGTGCTATGGCTGCTGATTTACGTGTAGATACACGCGTTATGTTCTCGGCTGGTCTTGCCGCACAAGAACTTGGTTGGCTACCCAATTGCAAGCAAGTGTTTGCCATCCCCGTTAGTGCATCGTCGAAAAACCCATTCTTTGACCGCAAGCCAAAGGAACAAAAACCTCAATAACACAAAACTATAACGTATGGTAAAAAGATTGCTATTGGTAGCATGCATGCTATTGTCTATCAATATGCTACATGCACAAGAAAAGATTAAAACAACCGCCGAGCAAGTAACTTTCTACATCGACGGGGCACAAGTGACACGCACAAAAACCCTTAACCTAACCGCTGGCGAAACCACCCTACTCTTCACTGGCATGTCGCCCTATATGGATGCCAAAAGCATGCAAGTAAAGGCACAGGGAAAGCTCACCGTGTTGGGCGTAAACCATCAGTTCAACTACACCGATAGCCTTGAACGTAGTGCTTTGACCATGAAAATGGAGATGCTTACGAAAAAGTCTTATGAGCTACAAGCATCGAAGGAGGTTGTACAAGCGCAAATCGATTTGCTAAAGGCAAATTGCTCAGTAGGAAACCGCACCGCCACAACCTCATTGGCCACAATCAAGGAGATGAACAGCTATTATGCCACCGAATCGATGGCATTGAGAAAAAAGCTTATCTCCATCGATGAACAGCTAAGAACAAACAGCAACGAGATAGCTGCCATTCAAGCAGAAATAGCGCAATTAGGACAAAAAGCGCCCAAGGCTATGAGCGAAATAGAGGTGAAGGTTTCGGCCAATGCAGCATGTCAAGCCCACTTCACCATCACCTACTTTGTGAAAAATGCGGGATGGTTTCCAAGCTACGACATCCGTTCGGAGGGTGTAAACAAGCTGCTTACACTATCCTACAAGGCCAATATCTTCCAAAACACGCAAGAAGATTGGAAGGATGTTGAGCTCACACTCTCCTCTTCCAGCCCATCGATTAGCAACGTATTGCCCGAGCTGAAGCCCTATTGGTTGGATTACGGATTGGCTCCTCCACGATATGATAACAACTTGATTGGCAACACTATATCTGGTGTTGTAACCGATAATAAGCGCCAACCTATTATTGGTGCAAGCATCATCGTACCAGGCACCACCATTGGTGCTATAACAGATGCCAATGGCCGTTATTCCATCACCCTACCCGATGGCAAACGCTCGTTGCAATTCGCCGCTATAGGCTATACCACCCAAACACGCGATGCATATAGCAACACACTGAACATTCGCTTGCAAGAGGATGTTGCGGTGGAAGAATCGGCTGTTATTGGGTTCGGTGCAGCACCCAAAAGCGTTATGCGTTCAGCAAAAGTTACAAGCAATGCGATGATGGATACAGAAGCTGTAGAGGAAAGCGAAGTGATGGCAGTTGAGCAATCGCAAACCATGGCTGGATACGAATTTAGCATCGTTAGAAAACTATCCATCCCCTCGGATGGCAAATCAGTAGTTACGGAAATTGGTCGCTACGAATTACCCGCCACCTATTTGTATAAGAGTGTGCCAAAGATAAACAAGGATGTGTACATCATTGCCGAATCTACGCAATGGAAAAATCACAACTTATTGGAAGGAGAAGCAACCATTTACTTCGACAATTCGTTTGTTGGAAAAACCGTGCTTAACCCCTACCAAACAAGCGACACGCTTTCGCTTTCGATGGGACAAAACAAAGCCATCCGCGTTCAACGCACAAAGGTTAACGAATCTACATCGCGCAAGCTTATTGCTTCCAACCAAGTTCAAACATTGACATGGCTTATTACGGTAGAAAATACTCAAAATCAGCCAACAACCATTCAAGTACAAGACCAATTGCCCGTCTCTATAGACAATAGCATCGAGGTAAGTGCCGAGAAGCTAAGCGGTGGTAAGATGAACGATAATGGTATCGTTACTTGGACATTAAATCTACAACCTGGCGAGAAACGCGAATTGTTGCTACAATACAAAGTAAAATCGCCTAAAGGCAATAGACTAATCGTTGAATAACGAGTAATAATAGCAAACAAAAAGCGGCATGCAAATAATTGCGTGCCGCTTTTCTTTTACCTATCTTATAGCTTGAATTTATTCAGCTTTCAAGTCAAGCTTCAATTGAAGTTCGTCCAATTGCTTTTGGTCGAGGAAACCAGGAGCATCGAGCATTACATCGCGTCCACTATTATTCTTTGGGAAGGCAATGCAATCGCGAATACTATCCAAACCTGCAAAGATGCTCACCCAGCGGTCTAGACCATAAGCCAAACCACCATGAGGAGGTGCACCATACTTAAATGCATTCATCAAGAAGCCAAATTGTTCTTGTGCCTTTTCTGGAGTAAAGCCAAGGATTTCGAACATCTTAGCTTGCAATGCAGCATCGTGAATACGAATTGAGCCACCACCCAATTCCACACCGTTACATACCATATCGTAAGCATCGGCACGTACTGCTGCTGGGTCGCTATCCAACAAAGGAATATCCTCGTCTTTTGGATGTGTAAATGGATGGTGCATAGCCATCAAGCGGCCTTCTTCTTCGCTCCATTCGAACATAGGGAAATCCACCACCCAAAGGCAAGCAAACTTATTCTTATCGCGCAAGCCAAGTTGGTTACCCATTTCAAGACGCAATTCGCAAAGTTGCTTACGAGTCTTCATAGCATCATCGCCGCTAAGAATCAAAATCAAGTCGCCAGCTTCAGCACCAAAGGCCTCCTTCATCTGTTGCAACACCTCTTGCGAGTAGAATTTATCTACGCTCGATTTCACGTTACCATCGGCCTCTACACGTGCATAGACCATGCCCTTAGCACCAATTTGCGGACGCTTCACGAAGTCGGTCAACGCATCGAGTTGCTTGCGTGTATAGCTTGCTGCACCCTTGGCACAGATACCACCAATGTATGCAGCACTATCGAATACACCAAATCCATGACCCTTCATGATATCCATTAATTCTACAAACTTCATTTCGAAGCGAATATCTGGCTTGTCGCTACCATAATACTTCATGGCATCGGCCCATGGCATGCGGATGAATGGCTCGTTCAATTCCACGCCGCGCAATTGCTTGAACAAGTACTTCGCCATACCTTCGAAGAGGTTGATAACATCGTCTTGCTCAACAAACGACATTTCGCAGTCTATTTGAGTAAATTCAGGTTGACGGTCTGCACGCAAATCTTCGTCGCGGAAGCACTTAGCAATTTGGAAATAGCGGTCGAATCCGCTCACCATCAACAATTGCTTCAAGGTTTGTGGCGATTGAGGAAGTGCATAGAATTGTCCAGGATTCATGCGCGATGGCACCACAAAGTCGCGAGCACCTTCGGGAGTAGAGCCTACAAGAATAGGTGTTTCCACTTCGATAAAGCCTTGTTCGTCAAGATACTTACGCACCTCGATAGTCATCTTATGACGCAATTCAAGGTTGCTACGCACATTGGCACGACGAAGGTCGAGGTAACGATACTTCATGCGGATATCGTCGCCACCATCAGTATTTTCCTCGATAGTAAATGGCGGAGTAAGCGCCGCATTAAGCACATTCAGTTCGCCAACGATAATTTCGATATCGCCTGTTGGCATGTTTGCATTCTTGCTGAAACGTTCGTTTACCACACCAGTCACTTGAATCACAAATTCGCGTCCCAAGTGGTTAGCTTTTTCGCAAAGCTCGGCATTGTTTTCTTCGTTGAACACCAACTGAGTGATACCGTAACGATCGCGAAGGTCGACAAACGTCATACCTCCCATCTTACGACTACGTTGCACCCATCCGGCCAGTGTTACCTGTTTGTTTACATCGGAGATTCTCAACTCTCCACACGTGTGAGTTCTATACATAATCCTTATATTTTATTGTGATAATATCTTTTTTACTTGTTTCTTTCCCTTATTCAAAATCACCTTATTATGCCGCGAAACTTGCTCGATAAAGGCATCTATTTCGTCCAAATAGTCTTGCGCTCGCGTCAGCACTCCCGACGAATTTTTGGGCGATGGAATAATCACCTTCAATCCCTGTTTCACAATCTTCACATCAATGCTTTCGCCCAGCATAATAGGGTCACCATCAAAGTGAGCCACCCCGTTTTTAGCGCGTTTTATGTGCAACGAGTTACATTTCAGCGTCTTCACATGGCTATCTTGGTCGATGGTTTTGTTGAACAACTGAAACGACAAAGAGGGTGCCTCGCGCATATTAAACGGCTCGATAATGGTTACATCCAGCAGGCCATCGTTTAGGCTTGCACGCGGTGCTATATAGGCATTGTTTCCATATTGCGATGCATTTCCGCAGGCAATAACAAACGCCTTATGCACAGCTCGTTGTCCATCAATCTCCACCTCGTATGTTTCGGGTGCATAATTGATGCTTTCCCTGATGGTTTTCTCTATGTAGGTCAAAGGGCCACGCTTTCCTGCCTCGGCAAATTTCAAGCTAATAAACGCATCAAATCCCACGCCACAAGTGCAGAAAAAGGGAATCTCGTTTATCAAGCCATAATCTATCGTCTCCAATCGTCCTTCGTTAATGGTATCGATAGCCTTTTTCGCATCGAGCGACACCTTCAGGTGGCGCGCCAATCCGTTGCCCGAGCCGCAAGGAATAATGCCCAACGCCGTATCTGTGTGCACCAACGAGCGAGCAATTTCATTGATGGTGCCATCGCCCCCTATTGCTACCACGGCATACACCTTCTCGGCCGCCTTTTCTTTGGCAATGTTTACGGCATGGCCAGCCCATTTCGTATAGATAATCTCTGTGTCGTACAGCTTTTTATCTATACGTTCGCCAATCCATCTAACAATCTGCCCCTTTCCTTGGACACCCGATTTTGGATTAACAATAAAGACTATTTTTCGTTTACCATTGTCCATATCACGTTGGCCTATGCCTCATAAAGCTGACAAAAATAATACATTTATCCGACACTTTGTTAAATGAAAATCGAAATATTCTATAATGTTAGATTTTTTAAGGAAAATATGGTTAAACCGACTTTATTTATTATCTTTGCCCGCTCATTTGGCTTTTTGCCAACAGAAAAAGAACTAAAAGAGATATACTAATATGAGTTTACTAAAAGAAAAATTTGCGAAATACGACCTTCCACAACAATTCATGGCGCAAGGCGTATATCCCTATTTTCGTACTATCGACAGCCACCAAGACACCGAAGTTTTGATGGATGGAAAAAAAGTGTTGATGTTCGGCTCGAATGCTTATCTTGGTCTTACTTACGACAAGCGCATCGTAGATGCCGCTGTAGAAGCTACCCTTAAGTATGGCACCGGTTGCGCAGGCTCACGCTTGTTGAATGGTACATTAGACATTCATGTTGAATTGGAAAAGGAATTGGCCGAGTTCGTAGGCAAAGACGAAGCACTCTGTTTCTCTACCGGATTCACTGTAAACGAAGGCGTTATTCCCCAATTGGTAGGTCGTGCCGACTACATCATTTGCGACGACCGCGACCATGCCTCTATCGTAGATGGCCGTCGTCTTTCGTTCGCCACCCAATTGCGCTACAAACACAACGACATGGAAGATTTGGAGAAACAACTCCAAAAGTGCGAACCCGAAGCCGTTAAGCTGATTATCGTTGATGGCGTATTCTCCATGGAAGGCGACCTTGCTCCTCTGCCCGAGATTGTACGCTTAAAGAAGAAATACAACGCCAGCATCTATGTGGACGAAGCCCACGGCCTTGGCGTGTTTGGTAAGAACGGACGCGGTGTTTGCGACCACTTTGGTGTGACCGACGACATCGACATCATTATGGGTACCTTCAGTAAGTCGTTGGCCTCTATTGGCGGTTTCGTAGCAGGCGACAAAGAGGTAATCAACTACCTTCGCCACAACTCACGCTCGTACATCTTCCAAGCAAGTAGCACACCGGCAGCTACCGCATCTGCACGCACCGCTTTGCAAATCTTGAAAGACGAGCCCGAACGCATCGAGGCACTTTGGGAGATTACCAACTATGCCCTCGAAAAATTCCGCAATGCAGGTTTCGAGATTGGCGAAACCGAATCGCCCATCATCCCATTGTATGTGCGCGATGTAGAAAAGACCTTTATTGTCACTAAGTTAGCGTTCGACGAAGGCATCTTTATCAACCCCGTTATTCCACCTGCATGTGCTCCACAAGACACCCTTGTGCGCGTAGCATTGATGGCTACACACACCAAGGAGCAGGTAGATTTTGCTGTAGAAAAGCTTGCTAAATGCTTCAAAGCACTTGGCATCATCGCATAAAATCTAATAAGAATACACACCCTTTTTATAAGTGCCAAGTACCCGCTACTTGGCACTTTATTTTTAGCAAATAAACATAAAATTATGGAACTTAACGAACACAACAAGCAAGAGTATCCACCCATGCATATAGATGCGTTTAACGTATTCAAATTGATTTTTCTGAATACACTTTATTTTTGAATACGTTAGTTAAATTCGAATTTCCATGCTTTGCCACCGGCATTGTCTTCTTTATTCTCAATGTGGCGATTGCCGGCTATTATCAGAGTGTGGAGCAGGAGTCGAAAAGATACTGCTCTGGTATATCAAGATTGAAAGTTCTGCATAACAACAGAACGTCATGGACATCATTTTCATCATATTCATATCCAAGATGGAACTGTACCTGTGCCTCCGGGTTTATGCAGGACACCTCAATATTCCCGATATTTCC
>JAGBWA010000087.1 GCA_017630035.1 Bacteroides sp. | reverse complement strand
TAGCACTTACATGACTACTGGCGAAATCCTTACCGTAAAGGAAACTCCTATGGATTTCATAACTCCTAAGGCTGTTGGTGCAGACATCGACAACTTCGAGTTTGAACAAGTGAAGTTCGGTAATGGCTTCGACCACAACTGGGTATTGAACACTCAAGGTGATGTTGCTCAACTTGCAGCTAAGCTAACCTCTCCTACTTCTGGCATCAGTGTAGAAGTTTACACTAACGAACCTGGTATCCAAGTATATTCAGGTAACTTCCTCGATGGTACAGCTACTGGCAAGAAGGGTATTGTTTATAACCAACGCACCGGTTTCTGTTTGGAAAGTCAAAAATATCCAGACTCTCCTAACAAGAATTGGGCAGAAAGTAATGCTTATTTGGAACCAGGCCAAACATACTTTAGCCAATGTATCTTCAAATTTACTGTAGAGAAATAAGCCAATATAAAAATAACTTAAAACGCATAAAAAATGGGAATTTTAGACGCATTAAAAAACAACGGCTTTGAAACTGCCGATTATCTTGTTTTTATTGCCTATATCGTAATCCTTATCGGTATGGGTATCTTCCTCTCAAGAGGTAAAAAGGGAGAAGAAAAGTCGTCAACCGACTACTTCCTCGCAGGTAACACATTGACATGGTGGGCAGTTGGTGCATCACTTATCGCCGCCAACATCTCGGCTGAACAATTCATTGGTATGTCTGGTTCAGCTTATGTATCTGGTATCGCTATGGCTGCTTACGAATTGATGGCAGCAGCAACCCTTATCGTAGTAGGTAAATTCCTCCTACCACTGATGATTGAAAAGAAAGTTCTCACTATCCCCCAATTCCTTAGCGAACGCTACAACTGGGGTGTAGGTTTGTCTTTCTCTATCTTCTGGTTGTTCCTCTACGTGTTCATCAACTTGACTTCTGTAGCATGGTTGGGCGCACTCGCCATGAAGCAAATCCTTGGTTTGCCTACTATTGCAGGTGTATTCATGGGCATGAATGTAGATATGACATTGCTCGTTATCATCCTCTTCCTCTTCATCGTAGCAGGTTTGTATTCAATCTATGGTGGTTTGGCATCTGTAGCATGGACAGACGTTATGCAAGTAACATTCCTCGTAGGTGGTGGTCTTATCACTGCTTATGCAGCTCTCGACGTAATTGCTGGCAGCCTTGACATTGAAGGTGGAGCTTTAGGAGCCTTAGGACAGATTTATGGAGAATTATTACAGAATCCGGACGATAAGCACTTCAATCTTGTTGTTACACGAAACGAAGAACTTTACCCTGTTATCAATGGTATTGTTGAAAATGGTGTTACTATCCAAAAAGCCGACCCATATTTTGACATCCCAGGTATCGTTGTTATCGTAGGTGCTTTGTGGCTTACTAACTTAGGATATTGGGGCTTCAACCAATACATTATCCAAAAGGGTCTTGCTGCTAAGTCATTGGCCGAAGCTAAGAAAGGTATGATTTTCGCTGCATTCTTGAAGATTTTGATTCCTTTCATCGTTTGTATCCCCGGTGTATGTGCATTCTACATCATGAACTCTCCCGACTGTGCCGACTTGAGACTCTCTCTTGCAGGTTCACTTGATCGTCCAGACGATGCATATCCTTGGTTGATTCGCAACTTTACACCGACTATTGTTAAGGGTCTTTCATTCGCCGCTCTTGCAGCTGCCGTTATTTCATCGTTGGCTTCAATGTTCAACTCTACTTCTACCATTTTCACTATGGATATCTACAAGCGTTTCATCAACAAGAACGCTTCAGAAAAGAAGTTGGTGAATGTTGGTCGTTTAACTTCAATCGCAGCATTGGTACTTGCCGTTATCGCAGTATATCCTATCATGGGTGGTGCTGACCAAGCCTTCCAAGTTATCCAAGAATACTCAGGATTCGTATATCCTGGTATCGTAGTTATCTTTGGTCTTGGTTTGCTTTGGAAGCGTGCATCTGGTGCAGCAGCTGTTGTTGCCGCTATCGGTACATTCTTCTTCTCAATCCTCTTCAAGTTCTTACTCCCAGATGTTCCATTCTTGTTGCGTATGGGATACGTATTCGCATGCTTGGTAGTTCTCTTCTTCAGCATCTCAATGATGAGCAAGAAGACTGTAAAAGCAGCAGAACTCGATGAGCATACAATCAAGACACAAATGAAGTGGAGCAACATCATATTGATTTCATCCGTAGTTTGCTTGTGCATTGGTATCGCTTCAATGTTCTCACACGAATTGCGTTGCTATGGTTTCGAAGCAATATTCTTCCTCGCTTTGATTTTGTTCTGCATTTCATTCTATTTGCGTTCAAATGCCAAGGATAAAGTAGAAGATCCAAAATCTATCGGTGTTGATATCGCTATCTTCCGCACTGATAAGGCATTCAATATTGGTGCTATTGCCATTATTGTTATCCTTACTATATTATATATAGCATTGTGGTAATTTAAAATAATAAGCTGCCGGCTGCATAGCCGGTAGCTTTTAAAAGTCAGTAAATAAGTAGCAATGAGTAATTATTACGGCTCAAACCCTAAATTTCACATATCAATCGACTGCATTATCTTCGGATTTCATGCAGGCGAATTGAATTTGCTTTTGCTTCATCGAAATTTCGAACCAGCTAAAGGCGAATGGTCTTTAATGGGTGGGTTTGTGCAAGAGAACGAAAGTGTTGACGATGCGGCCAAACGAGTATTGGCCGAACTGACAGGTTTGAACAATGTATATATGGAACAAGTAGGTACATTTGGCGCAATCAATCGCGATCCAGGTGAACGTGTAATCTCTGTTGCATATTATGCATTGATAAACATCAACGAGTATGATAAACATCTTGTTGAGCAACACAATGCGCATTGGGTGAATATCAACGAAATTCCCAAATTGATATTTGACCATGAAGAGATGGTTATCCAAGCCCGTCAAGCTATGCAGAAGAAAGCATCATCCGAACCGATTGGTTTCAATCTTTTGCCAGAGTTGTTTACACTTCCACAGCTACAAAGTTTATACGAAACCATTTATGGCGAAACGATAGATAAACGCAACTTTAGAAAACGTATTGCCGAAATGGATTACATTGAAAAGACTGACAAAATAGACAAATCAGGTTCTAAACGAGGAGCTATTCTCTATCGTTTCAACGAGAAAGTTTATCGTAAAGCGCCTAAATTTAAACTCTGAAATCTCATGTTAGAAGAACTGAAAGAAAAAGTATTTCAAGCTAATCTGGATCTTGTTAAGCAAGGATTAGTTATTTTTACTTGGGGAAATGTATCGGGTATCGACCGCGAAAAAGGTTTGGTAGTTATCAAACCAAGTGGAGTAAGCTACGACGATATGAAAGCATCAGACATGGTAGTAGTAAGTCTTGAAACAGGTGAAGTTGTTGAGGGTGATTTGAATCCTTCGTCAGACACACCTACTCACTTGGTTCTCTATCGTGCCTTCCCCAATATACAAGGTGTTGTTCACACCCACTCTACTTATGCTACAGCTTGGGCACAAGCAGGAAAAGACATTCCAAACATCGGAACAACTCATGCCGATTACTTCTATAAAGGAATTCCTTGCACCGAAAGCATGACTAAAGAAGAAGTAGAAGGACAATATGAATTGGAAACTGGTAATGTCATTGTAAAACGATTTGAAGGTATCAACCCCGACCATACACCAGCAGTTTTGGTAAAGAATCATGGTCCTTTCAGCTGGGGTACAAGTCCTGAAAATGCCGTTTACAATGCAAAGGTAATGGAGCAATGTGCAAAAATGGCATTCATTGCATATCAAGTTAATCCGGAATTAACTATGAATCCATTGCTCATTGAGAAGCATTACAATCGCAAGCATGGTCCAAATGCATATTACGGACAAAAGAAGAAATAACAATCAATCAATACTTAGACTATAAAAAGATAAATTATGGAAAAAGCATTTGAAAACTATGAATTATGGTGGGTAACTGGTGCACAGTTGCTTTATGGTGGCGAAACAGTACAAATTGTAGATGGCCACTCAAAAGATATGGTAGATGGTTTGAACCAATCGGGTAACATTCCCGTAAAGGTTGTATATAAAGGTACTGCAAACTCTTCAAAAGAAGTAGAGGCAGTAATGAAAGCAGCTAACAACGACGAAAAGTGTGTTGGTATCATCACTTGGATGCACACTTTCTCACCTGCTAAGATGTGGATTAAGGGACTCCAAGCTTTGCAAAAGCCACTCCTCCACTTCCACACTCAATACAACGCAGAAATTCCTTGGGAAACAATCGATATGGACTTCATGAACTTGAACCAATCGGCTCATGGTGATATTGAATTTGGTCATATCTGCACTCGTATGCGTATTCCTCGCAAGGTAGTTTGCGGCTATTGGAAGAGCCAAGAAGCACAAGAAAAGATTGCTATTTGGGCGCGTGTAGCTGCTGGTGTTGCCGATGCTAAGAACGTACGCTGTCTTATGTTTGGTATGAACATGAACAATGTTGCCGTTACAGATGGTGACCGTGTAGAGTTCGAACAACGTATGGGATACCACGTAGATTACTATCCTGTATCTTCTTTGATGGAATACTTGAAGAGAGTAACCGATGCAGAAGCCGATGCGCTTGTTGAAGAGTACAAGAAGTTGTACGAAATCAAGATTGACGAAAGCGGAGAAGAAGTTTATTGGGAAAAAGTTAAGAACGCTGCTAAAGCAGAAATTGCTTTGCGTCGTGTATTGGCAGATGAAGGTGCTACTGCTTTCACAACCAACTTCGACGACCTTGGCGATGCAGATATCAACGATCCAAACTTTGTAGGTTTCGACCAAATCCCTGGTCTTGCTTCTCAACGCTTGATGGCCGAAGGTATTGGTTTTGGTGCAGAAGGCGACTGGAAGACAGCTTGTCTTTGCCGCACACTTTGGGTTATCCAACAAGGCATGCCTATTGGATGCTCATTCCTCGAAGACTACACACTTAACTTTGCTGGCGATCGTTCTTCATGCCTCCAAAGCCACATGTTGGAAATTTGTCCGCTCATCGCAAAGGAAGAAAAGCCAAAGCTCGAAGTACACTTCCTCGGCATTGGTATCCGCAAGCAACAAACTGCACGTCTCGTATTTACGTCAAAGGTAGGTCGTGGTATCAAGGCTACTGTTGTTGACCTCGGCAATCGTTTCCGCCTCATCTCTCAAGAAGTAGAGTGTATCGAACCTAAGCCAATGCCTAATCTTCCTGTTGCATCGGCACTTTGGATTCCACAACCTACATTCGAAATTGGTGCAGGTGCTTGGATTCTTGCAGGTGGTACACACCATAGCGCCTTCTCATACGACATCACCGAAGAGTATTGGGAAGACTTCGCTGAAATCGTAGGTATTGAATACGTAAAGATTAACAAGGATACTACCATCAGCGGCTTCAAGAAAGAACTTCAAACCAATGAAGTTTACTACATGCTTAACAAAGCACTTTGCTAATGTATAACCATGTACCATACATCGTTGCTGATGTATGGTACATTTAACAAACAACTTATATGGATGCAAAATCAACCATCGAAGCAGGTAAAGCGATATTAGGTATCGAATTCGGTTCAACCCGAATTAAAGCTGTTTTGATTGACGAAGAAAACAAACCCATTGCACAAGGTGATCACAGTTGGGAAAACCAATTTGTTGATGGTCATTGGACATATAGCATCGACACCATTTGGCATGGCTTACAAGACTGTTATGCAGATCTTCGCAAGAATGTTAAAGCACAATACAACACTGAGATTGAAACTTTGGCTGCTATTGGTTTTAGCGCAATGATGCACGGCTACATGGCATTCAACGAAAAAGAAGAAATCTTAGTACCTTTCCGCACATGGCGTAATACAAATACAGGCGATGCAGCAACTGCCTTGTCTGAGCTATTTGTATATCACATTCCAATGCGTTGGAGCATTTCTCACTTGTACCAAGCCATCTTGAACAAGGAAGAACATGTAAAAGACATTACTTTCTTCACTACACTTGCCGGTTATATCCATTGGCAACTTACTGGTGAAAAAGTTTTGGGTATTGGCGATGCTTCAGGTATGATTCCTATCGATCCAAAAACAAAGAACTACGCAGCTGAAATGGTAAGTAAGTTTAATGATTTGGTTGCACCTTATGGATTCGGTTGGAAATTAGAAGATATTCTTCCTAAAGTATTGTCTGCAGGTGAAAATGCAGGTTGCTTAACAGAAGAAGGCGTTAAGAAGCTCGACGTATCTGGCCATTTGAAAGCAGGTGTACCAGTTTGTCCTCCAGAAGGAGATGCCGGCACTGGTATGGTAGCAACAAATGCAGTTAAGCAACGTACAGGTAATGTATCGGCAGGAACATCATCATTCTCAATGATTGTGTTGGAAAAAGAACTTTCCAAGCCTTACGAAATGATCGATATGGTTACTACTCCTGATGGTAGCTTAGTAGCCATGGTACACTGCAACAACTGTACTTCAGACCTTAATGCTTGGGTGAACATCTTCAAAGAATACCAAGAGTTGATGGGAATCCCTGTAGATATGAACGAAATCTTTGGTAAGCTCTACAACCATGCCCTTACTGGCGATACAGATTGTGGTGGTTTGCTTTCTTACAACTATATCTCAGGCGAACACATCACTGGTTTGGAAGAAGGACGCCCAATGTTTGTACGTTCGGCTAACGATAAGTTCAATCTTGCCAACTTTATGCGTGCCCACTTGCATGCAGCAGTAGGCGTTTTGAAGATTGGTAACGATGTACTGTTCAACGAAGAAAAGATTAAGGTAGATCGTATCACCGGTCATGGTGGCTTATTCAAAACCAAAGGTGTAGGACAACGTATCCTTGCTGCTGCTATCAACTCTCCTATTTCTGTCATGGAAACAGCTGGCGAAGGCGGTGCATGGGGTATTGCTTTGTTGGCTTCATACCTTATTAATAATAAGAAGGGACAACCGCTTGCCGACTTCCTCGAAGAGGTAGTATTTGCAGGAGATGCTGGTGAAGAAATTGCTCCTATCGCTGAAGATGTGGCTGGTTTCAACACCTATATCGAAACATACAAAGCAGGTTTGCCTATCGAAGAAGCAGCCGTAAACAACAAAAAATAATTATTAATCATTTCAATAAATCCTTTTTATATGAAAAAAGCTTCATTCCTAAGTAGCTTATTTGTTGCTGCAACACTCACTGTTTCAGCTCAAGAGAGTGCTACTATCACGCTAAACACTGATAAGGCAGAGCAAATCATCCCGAAGGAAATCTATGGCCAATTTGCAGAACACCTTGGTTCATGTATCTATGGCGGTCTTTGGGTTGGTGAAGATTCTTCAATTCCAAACATCAATGGTTATCGTACCGACGTATTCAACGCATTGAAAGAACTTAAAGTTCCTGTATTGCGTTGGCCTGGTGGTTGCTTTGCCGATGAATATCACTGGATGGACGGTATTGGTCCTAAGGAAAATCGTCCTAAGATGGTAAACAACAACTGGGGTGGTACTATCGAAGACAACAGTTTCGGTACACACGAATTCTTAAACTTGTGCGAAATGCTTGGATGCGAACCATATATCAGCGGTAACGTTGGTAGCGGTACTGTAGAAGAACTTGCCAAGTGGGTAGAATATATGACTTCGGATGGCGACTCACCAATGGCTCGTTTGCGTCGTCAAAATGGTCGCGACAAGGCATGGAAAGTTAAATACCTTGGTGTAGGTAACGAAAGCTGGGGTTGCGGTGGTAACATGCGTGCAGAATACTATTCAGACCTCTATCGTCGCTACTCTACTTACTGCCGCGATTACGACGATAACAAACTTTATAAGATTGCCAGTGGTGCTACCGATTACGATTGGAATTGGACCAAAGTTTTGATGGAAAATTCAAAAGACTTGATGCAAGGTATTTCGTTGCACTACTACACCGTATCAGGTTGGGTAGGTAGCAAAGGCTCTGCTACAGAATTCAACCACGACGACTTCTATTGGACAATGGGTAAATGCCGCGAAATAGAAGATGTTATCGTGAAGCATTGCAAAATCATGGATCAATACGACCCAGAAAAGAAAGTAGCCCTTTTACTCGACGAATGGGGCACTTGGTGGGATGTTGAACCAGGTACAATCCCAGGTCACTTGTATCAACAAAACACCCTTCGCGATGCATTTGTAGCCTCTTTGTCGCTCGACATCTTCCACAAGTACACCGATCGTTTGAAGATGGCTAACATTGCTCAAATCGTAAACGTTCTTCAATCAATGATTTTGACTAAGGAAGACAAGATGTTGTTGACTCCAACCTATCACGTATTCAAGATGTATGGTGTTCACCAAGAAGCTACCTACATTCCTATCGAACTCGATTGCAAAATCATGAACCTCGAAGGCGAACGCAACCAAATGCGCGAAGAGTTGATTGACTATCCTGTATTGCGTACATTGCCTATGGTAAGCGCTACTGCTTCTAAGAATGCAGAAGGCAAGATTCACATTTCATTGTCGAACATCGACCTTGAAAACGAATTGGAAGTAACCATCAACTTGGGCGATGTAAAGGCAACAAAGGCTGTTGGCGAAATCCTTACTTCAGCTAAAATCGACGATTATAACACCTTCGAAAACCCAAATTTGGTAAAACCTGCTGCTTTCGACGAAGTAAAAGTGAAAAAAGGTGTGCTAAAAGTTAAATTACCTGCAAAATCTATTGTAACTTTGCAACTGCAATAAGTATATTACTTTTAAAAAAACATATTTATGAACGAAATCAATGTATTGAACCACGCAGCCGACAACATTCGTATTTTGGCTGCAGCTGCTGTTGAGAAAGCAAAATCTGGTCACCCAGGTGGTGCCATGGGTGGTGCCGATTTTATCAATGTACTTTACTCTGAGTACTTGAACTACGACCCACAAAATCCTGAATGGGTAGGTCGCGACCGTTTCTATCTTGACCCAGGTCACATGGCTCCTATGCTCTATGCTCAATTAGCTCTTATCGGCAAGTATAGCTTGGAAGAGTTGGCACAACTCCGTCAATGGGGTTCTCCAACAACTGGTCACCCAGAGTTCGAAGTAGCTCGTGGTGTTGAAAACACTTCTGGTCCATTAGGTCAAGGTCATACTTTCGCTGTTGGTGCTGCAATTGCTGCTAAATTCTTGGCTGCTCACACAGGCAACCCAACATTTGCTAAGGAAACAATCTACGCATATATTTCAGACGGTGGTATCCAAGAAGAAATTTCTCAAGGTGCTGCTCGTATAGCTGCTGTATTAGGTTTGGACAACCTGATTATGTTCTACGACTCTAACGACATCCAACTTTCTACTGAAACAGGTGAAGTTATGAACGAAGACACTGCTGCTAAATATCGTGCTCTTGGTTGGGAAGTACTTGAAATCAATGGTAACGATGCTGCCGAAATCCGCAAGGCAATCGAAGCTGCAAAAGCTGTTACAGGCAAGCCTACACTTATCATCGGTAAGTGTATCATGGGTAAGGGCGCTTTGAAGGCCGATGGTACTTCATACGAACGCAACTGCAAGACTCACGGTGCGCCTCTTGGTGGCGATGCTTTCAGCAACACAGTAAAGAACCTTGGTGGCGATCCTGAAAACCCATTCCAAATCTTCGACGACGTAAAAGAACTTTATGCTAAGCGTGCCGAAGAGTTGAAGGAAATCTGCGCTGCTCGCTATGCTGAAGAAGCTGCATGGGCTGCTGCTAATCCAGAAAAAGCTGCTGCACAAGCCGATTGGTTTGCTAACAAAGCACCAGAAATCGATTGGAGCAAGGTACAACAAAAAGCTAACGACGCTACTCGTAACGCCTCTGCAGCATGTCTTACTGCATTGGCCGAACAAGTGCCTAACATGATTTGTGCTTCTGCCGACTTGTCTAACTCTGATAAGACAGACGGTTTCTTGAAGAAGACAAAAGCTATGACTAAGGACGACTTCAGCGGTGCCTTCTTCCAAGCAGGTGTTGCCGAACTCACTATGGCATGTTGCTGTATTGGTATGGCATTGCACGGTGGTGTTATCCCAGCATGTGGTACCTTCTTCGTATTCTCTGACTATATGAAACCTGCAGTTCGTATGGCTGCTTTGATGGAACTTCCTGTTAAGTTCATCTGGACACACGACGCATTCCGTGTTGGTGAAGACGGTCCTACTCATGAGCCAGTAGAACAAGAAGCACAAATCCGCTTGATGGAAAAACTTAAGAACCACAAGGGTCACAACTCTACCCTCGTGCTCCGTCCTGCTGATGCAAAAGAAACAACCGAAGCATGGGCTTTGGCTATGGCTAACACAGCCACTCCTACCGCTCTTATCCTTTCTCGTCAAAACATTGCCGACCTCCCAGAAGGCAACGACTACACTCAAGCCGCTAAGGGTGCTTACATTGTAGCCGGTTCTGACGAAAACCCAGATATCATCCTCGTTGCTTCAGGTTCTGAAGTATCTACTTTGGTTGCCGGTGCTGAATTGCTCCGCAAGGAAGGCGTTAAGTGCAGCATCGTAAGTGTACCTTCAGAAGGTCTCTTCCGCAGCCAATGCCCAGAATACCAAGAAAAGGTATTGCCTGCAGGCATCAAGAAGTTCGGTTTGACAGCAGGTTTGCCTGTTAACCTCCAAGGACTTGTACCTGTTCACGAAGGTAAGGTTTGGGGCTTGGAATCATTCGGTTTCTCTGCACCATACACCGTATTGGACGAAAAGTTAGGCTTTACTGCCGAAAATGTGTATAACCAAGTTAAATCAATGCTATGATTGGAATTTGTTCAGATCACGCAGGTTATTTGCTAAAGCAATACGTGCGTCAATGGCTCGAAGCCAAGAATATCGAATATAAGGAATTTGGTACTTACTCTACCGAAAGTGTTGACTATGCAGACTTCGCTCACCCATTGGCCGAAGCTATTGAATCGGGCGAATGCACTACAGGTATTGCTATCTGTGGTAGCGGTAATGGTATCAACATGACCTTGAACAAACACCAAGGCATCCGTGCAGCTCTTTGCTGGTGCAAAGACATTGCCGAGCTTGCTCGTCAACACAACGATGCTAACGTGCTTGTAATGCCAGGTCGTTTCGTTACAAACAACGAAGCCGACAAGATTTTGACCAAGTTCTTCAACACTCCGTTCGAAGGCGGTCGTCATGCTCGTCGCATTGAAAAGATTCCTGTACAAGGTTAATAGAAACTCTTTATAAGGACGAGGGTGCATCCAATCGATGCATCCTCGTTTTTGTTTATATACCCACATATTGGAATGATATTTCATTAAACCATTTGGCCTGTTAGGTTTAACCTTTTGGGCCGAAAGGTTAAATGTTTTGGTGCATAAGGTTTAACCTTTTGGGGAGAATACAATTCATAACTAATAAATCATAAATCATAACTCCCCCTACGGTTCTCCGAAGTAATCGGTAAGGATTTGCAACTGGCGGGGCGAGAAGTGATGGTCGTGCAGTCGTTCGCGTCCTTCGTGGTAGAGGGCATGATACAGTTCAGGGTCGTCTTTTATCCAGAGTTGGAGCTTCTTCAGTGCCGACGATGGTTTCAGTCCGGGAAAGTAGCGTTGTGCAAAGTCTGTTTTCAGACAGGCTGTTGCTTGGTTGGTTTGGTTGGCATTCATAATGGCAGAAGGTTTATGTTGTTGGATAAATTTATTATTGCTGATTGATTTTTCCTCCGCTGTTTGGGGTCATTTTAGGGTCAGGGTCACTTATGACCCTCGTTGGTGGCACCCGATGGTTGCTTACGATAGCTATCCTCTTCTTTTATAACCACTTGCATGGATACTGCTTTGCGCAGTAGTCGTTTGCCTGTGGCTTGTGATGCGCCTGTCTGACAAACAGCATCGATGAATGCAGTGTAAGAGAATTTCTCTGGCAGTTGCTTCAACGCTTCGTCCAGGCGGTGGAATTTGTGCAAAGCAGCCGGCTGTTGCATGGAGTCGGGCAATGAGGTGCATAGCAATAGACTGTGTGCCAACAGCGTTTGGGTAATAAGCATGGCTGTTTGGAAATCTTCGTCGGTACAAACATACTCCTTTACGGTGGGATAGTCGGTGTACTTACGGAAGGTGGTGAGCAGTGCAGCCAATCGCATGGCCAATAGCCCGTGACGGAATACGATTCCTTGTGCCGCTTCGCGTCCTTCGATGCTTACACGTTGCAGTTCGCTGCTGAAGACCTGAGTGTGGCATTGCCATTGTTGGTGTGTAAAGCTAACGCAAGTGGGCGATTCCAGCAATGTCTTGTGCATCTGTAGCAGTTGCCACCCAATGCCGAGGTAGTGTTTCTGTAGGTCTTCAGCGTTGTCGGTTGGTTCGCACGATTGCCAGGTGGTGGCTTGTGCCCGTGTGTAGAAGGCAAAGCGGCTGTATAGTCCCGACTCCAACGAACGGAAGAATCCGGCGAATGACTCTTGTGTTCCCGACAGGCAGAGTGCCAGTCGTGGTTTGCGTACAATCAAGGGTTCGCCTTCATTCTTGAAGGAGGAGGATATTTCTTCGTGGTGTGCTGCTTTCAGCAAGATGTCGTCAAACTTTCCGAAATCCAACCCTAATGCTGTGCTCATGGTACTGATTTCGCTACTGAACATGTAGCATCCTATCTCTCCCGATGCAGCCAGTGTTTCTATCAGTCGGCTTTTGCTGGTGTTGGGCGAAATCTTGAAGTACTGTGAGCGCAGCGGTTGTGGTTTAAGGTTGATGTCGGGCTTTCGTTTCTCGCGTCGTGCCTGTTGCTGTTCGTGCTCCCAGTTCAGTGTAGCCTCATCGTGTGCCTGTTTCTTCTGTTGCTGCAACTTATTGTAGTGGTCGTGTGTAGGATCGGCCAATGTGGATGCAAAGTTTAATACCCCCTTGCCGGTACCGGCCGGTGCCACTACTGCCAAATAGAAGTGTGGCGAACAGTTCATGCGGTTGTAGGTGAAGCGTACATTGGGCAGCAGTGCACTGCAACAGTTCAGGCATCCTAAGAGCAGCAAGTCGCGTTCGCGTTCGTTAGTTGCCTTGGCTGTACATTGAGTCAGGATGTGGGGCAGATGCTCGTACACTTCATCAGGTATCAAGTCGGCCGAAGCTCGCAATTCGTTGTTTTTTTCCAACAAATCTTCCACACTTCCCTCTTCGTTCGTGCTGTAGCGAGGGTCATAAGTGACCCTGACCCCAAAATGACCCTTATCATCATTGTTCTGCTCCTGCTTGTTTTTGTTAACAAACTGATAGCCAGCCGTTACACGCTGACGGATGTCGGCAGCCGTAAAATCGCTTGCGGCATGATGGTGGATGTAGGTTTGCATCAAATCCTCCAGTTCCTCTTTCGAAAAGCCTTTACACGACGCTTCGCGCCCCAAGGCCATGCAGATGTCGTTGCGCTTGCCGCGAACAAAGGGGTGGCGACGCTCGAAGCTGTCGAGGAAGGTAAGCAGAAACCCCTTCGGTTCATCACTATTCACTAATCGTTCATCGCTAACCGCTAATCGCTCCTCACTAATCACTATTTCTGTTGCTTGCGGATTATAGTACGCTTCGGGATGCCACGAGTAGTAGCACGGTTGCGTCAGAATCTTGCATTTCTCGTCGTAGGGATGGTTCACAGCCTGGCTCACCATGCACCCCACGGCATGATAGAGCGGTTCGTATCCCTGCTTCACATCCTTTTCCGATACACGCACAAACACCTTTACGCCACTGCCCGAAATGCTGACGAAGGCCAACAGTACCCACGGCAGTTGCTTCAGGCGCGTCATAATCTCGTCGGTGCGTCCGTCCGTATGGTCAAGGTCGATGCAGAGCAATCCGCTATGGCGCACCAAGTCGCTCATGCGGTGTCCCCCCTGGCATACACCTGCCGGCACAATGCACGGTGTGCGCTCCTTCTTCTCCTTGGCTTTCCCCTCCATACCCGGTGTGGCTGCCAGGTGGCGATACTCCTGCACGTGGGCACGATGCTTGTCGCCCGTGAGGTTTGCTACAAACTGTTCGATGCTGATGATGCGTGGCGACTTGCTCTTCACGCTCGAAAATTCCGAAACTAAAATCTCCTGTGGTTTGAATTGTTCTTCCATGACTTGCTCCTTTCTCTTAGCTTGCGGAAGGCACCATTGCCTTTCCTGGGGGCAAAATTCTGAAAAAGGAAATAAATCGATTTGTCGTTTTTTAGGGCTTTGATTTTTAGAATACCTGATAATGAACGCATTGCAAATCGAAAGCCCTCACAGGTCAGATTTAACGTTATTTAAGAATCAGTGTTTCCCATACTTCTTTATCTCTTCTTCGCGGCGGCGTTTCTCCTTTTTCTTTTCTGTCTCTTTTACAAACTTTTGAGCATCTCGAATCACCTTCTTCATGTATCTGAGGTATTCCCAGCTTGCTTCTTTACCACTATCGAATGCCAACGCTCGTAGTTCACTCTCAAACTTTTTGAGTTTTCGTAAATCATGAATATCGGTGGATAAAATCTCTTCCTCTTGGCGTATGGAGTCATGAGTCGGAAGGAGAAGCATATCCCCGTCTTCGATAACAACCGATGCCGCTTTCTTCTCCTGAATTGCACTGCTTCTTTTAAGTTTGGCAATGCGTTGCAATAGATAAACAGCTATCTTTCGATACGCCTCAATCAGTTGTTTTAGCGTTTTTTCATCCTTTTTAGGTAATCTGTCGTCTTTCATAATCCCTCCGATTTAAGGTTTCACCCCTCAAAGTTAAAGCATCTACCATTAAAAAGCAAACAATCTAACGAAGAATAACGAACCGGAGCGAAAAGTAACGAGCAGGAACGAAAAGAGCGAAAATGAAGTGTAAGCATTTCCCGACCTTTGCGTCAAGACAAGGAAGGAAGACCGGCTCTTCCTTGCAGCGAGGATGCCTGTTGCATCCCGCCAATTTAAAACCTATAAAACTATGTCTGTAACATTTAAAAAACAATTCCGCAAGAACCCGCTGAAACCCAACGAAGCGGGCAAGTACTACCCCTACCTTATTGTATGGGGCAATCCGGCCAACCTTGACAGCATTACGGCCGAAATGAAAGATAAAAGCTCGTTGAGCGAAGGCGACATCAAGAGCGTACTGACCAACTTTGTCAGCTGCATGCGCAAAGAACTCTACAATGGTCGTTCGGTAAACATCGAAAACTTCGGTGTATTCAGCCTCTCGGCCACTACCGAGGGCAGCGAAGACAAGGACGAGTGTACGGCATCGAAAATCAAATCCGTACGCATCACCTTCCGCGCCAGCAGCAATGTGCGTCCCAACCTGGCCGCAACCCGTACAGAAGATAAGCTCGACTTTGTCTGCTTGGATAAGATGCTGGAAATGGACGACGAGAAGGATAAACCGACAACCTCCAACCCCGAAGGCGGCACCGATAACGGAGACAATGGCGACGATGAGTTGGATCCACTGGGCTAATCTAAGAACTATGCGACGAATTGACCACATCATCTATCACTGCTCGGCCACACGTGCCGACTGTGATTATCCGGTAGAAGCCCTTCACCGCGACCACCTGAGCCGTGGCTTCAAGGGAATTGGATACCACTTCTACATCACACGCAACGGACAAGTGCATGCCACCCGCCCGCTTGGGATGGACGGCGCACACTGCCAGGGACACAACCGCCACTCCATTGGCATCTGCTACGAGGGCGGTCTCAACTCGGAAGGCCAACCGGCCGATACACGCACTGCAGCCCAACGCGAAGCCATGCATCGCTTGACAGCCCAACTGCTGCGTCGTTTCCACAACGTCCGTCTGTGCGGTCATCGCGACCTTAGCCCCGACCGCAACGGCAACGGCGAAGTGGAACCCCACGAATGGCTGAAGCAATGCCCCTGCTTCGATGTAGCAAAGGAATTATAACCCTTAATTTTTAACTTTTAATTATTAATTCTATATGAAGGCGACTTACGAGAAACTTAAATGCATTGTCCACTTCATCTTGAAACTCCTCCACTGCTTGTGTAGCATGAAAGAGGATGAAAAGAAGGAAGAGACTAACGATTAGTGATTAACGATTAGCGGTCGTTGCAGGCGGACATTCCGCGGTAGTTCCGCTCTGCAACGATTTATCTAAACAAGTGTCGGTGAAGCTACAGAACTTTCCTTCATCGCTGAAGCTCGTAGATATGGTTAGAATCTCTCTATCAATAGTTGTCTCTCTCGTCGCATCAACTACGATGATCTAAACCGTATGCTGAATGCTAACCATGTAACGGACCAATAAACCGAAAAGGTGACTGGTTACGACCAAAACGGCAACATGACGAAAGATTTGAATAAAGGAATTAGTAATATTCAATACAATTCATTAAATTTGCCGAGTGTAGTAACGTTCAGTGATGGAAGTACCATTACCTACACCTACACCCACGACGGAAAGAAACTCCGCACGGTGCACGTGATAGGCAGTACAACCACTACGACGGACTATTGCGGAAACGTGATCTATGAAAACGGAACGGCCAAACGCTTGCTTACCGATGAGGGCTATGTGGACTTGACCACCTCTACACCAACCTACTATTATTATCAAAGAGACCATCAAGGTAATAACAGAGCGGTATTGAGTGCTACAGGAACGGTAAAGGAAACCAACGATTACTACCCATTTGGTGGACTCTTTGCAACAAGTACCAATGTACAGCCCTACAAGTACAACGGCAAGGAGCTTGACACCAAAGGCGGCTTGAACCTTTACGACTATGGTGCAAGGCATTATGATGCAGCTCTCGGTCGTTGGCATGTAGTTGACCCGATGGCGGAGAAATACTATAATTTAACTCCGTATGCATTTACAGGAAATCATGGTTTAAATGCATTAGAAATTGATGGTGGTTTATTTATATTTGTGAATGGTTTTTATCCAATGGAAAGTCTCGGACATTATGCATATCATACACAAAGGAATAGTTCGTCACCATACAATCCAATACCTATATATAATCCAGACCGAAGTTTTAAAGATTCAGACTTTTATGGCTGGGGAAATGTGGATAAATTATATATGGAACAATACAATGATGCGAATGCTTTGTATATAAACGGATCATTTGGAATTCTTTCTAGGGCTTCTGTACGTTATGACAGGGGCATGGAAAGCGGCAGAGAACTTATAGAAAAACTTCGTTCTGGAGAATTGACTCTAGGAAAGGATGAAACCATTAAGATTGTAGGTTATAGTATGGGGGGAGCCTATGCTGCAGGTATGGCCAATGCTTTGATGCAAGATTCAGATTACGCTCATTTGTTGCAGTTTGTAGATTATTTAGCACCCCATCAGCCGTCAAGTTTTGAACATCCAGAGGGTGTATTGGGAAGACAATTTGCATCAGATAAAGATTGGTTTACAACTTACAAGGCTATAAATAATATAAGTTTTCGTAAGGTTGAACATTTTGGATCACTTTTAGATTTTGGTGCTCACCTCTTAAGTGATGATTTTTATGATTTTTTAATGAATTGTTTTAATAATGGTGTACCCATTTATTATGGGGATTAATAATTGACAAGATGTAATATGATAAGGTTTATAGTTGGTGTTATTTTAGGACACATCTTATGTTTGTCATCTATATTGTTGGTTGATGAAATGTGTAAATCAGAAGTCGAAATTGCGGCAGCGTTATTGACTGGAGTTGGCTTAATAGTAGGTTGCGGATATTTATTCTATATATTTAAGCAGAAACAAATGTCTTCAAAATGGATAATTATTAATAAATGGTTGGCTCCAATTTTAATTACGTTTG
>JAGBWA010000017.1 GCA_017630035.1 Bacteroides sp. | reverse complement strand
CGCCTTATGTTGCATCTTAGCCGAAGGCATCTTCTACACATCGGGTACCTACTTCTATGCACACGATACACGGAAGTACTATCACGCCATTTGGCACTTGTTTGTTTTGTTAGGAAGCATTGCGCATTGGACAGCTATTTTATTAGTTCTTTACGAAATCAGTTAACATTGTGCCAAGCATTTTAGGTATAAATAGTAACATTGTAAACTAAAAACATTAAAAAATAAACTTTTTATTTTGTTGTACATGTAGGTTGCATTATCTTTGCAGCGTTTTTTAGAAGAATAGAAGAAAAATGGTTCTATTAAAAGAGATTAAGGAGTTGATTGCAAACGGCGAAATAGAAATAGCCTTGCAACATTTGGATGAATATCTGAATGCCGACAATCCACACAAAGACGAAGCTTACTACCTAAAAGGAAATGCCTACCGTAAACTAAGCAATTGGCAACAGGCATTGAACAATTATCAAAAAGCTATCGATTTGAATCCGGAAAGTCCTGCCGCCGATGCACGACAAATGGTGATAGACATCTTAAACTTTTTCAATAAAGACATGTATAACCAATAAGCAAACATTAAAAACTAACTAAATATGGCAAAAATTAAAGGAGCAATCGTCGTAGATACCGAGCGTTGTAAGGGATGTAACCTTTGCGCGGTGGCTTGTCCGCTCGATGTCATAAACCTAAGCAATGAGGTTAATGTACGCGGATACAACTATGCTCAAGAAGCAAAAGCAGATACTTGTATCGGATGCGCTTCGTGCGCTATGGTATGCCCAGATGGATGTATCTCAGTTTATAAAGTAAAAGTAGATTAAATATGGCAGATGAAGTAGTATTAATGAAAGGAAACGAAGCCATTGCACACGCAGCTATCCGTTGTGGTGCAGATGGATACTTCGGATATCCCATTACTCCGCAATCGGAAGTATTGGAAACACTGGCCGAACAAAAGCCATGGGAAACAACCGGTATGGTTGTATTGCAAGCCGAAAGTGAAGTGGCTGCTATCAATATGGTTTATGGTGGTGCTGGTACAGGAAAAATGGTAATGACATCATCGTCAAGCCCAGGTGTTAGTTTGAAGCAAGAAGGTATTTCATACTTAGCTGGTGCCGAGTTGCCTTGTTTGATTGTAAACGTAATGCGCGGTGGCCCAGGTTTAGGAACCATCCAACCAAGTCAAGCCGATTATTTCCAAACCGTTAAAGGTGGTGGACATGGCGACTATCGATTGATAGCATTGGCTCCTGCATCTGTACAAGAGATGGCCGATTTTGTATCTTTAGGTTTTGAATTGGCATTCAAATATCGCAATCCTGCTATCATCCTTGCCGATGGTGTAATTGGTCAGATGATGGAAAAGGTTGTATTGCCCGAACAAAAACCTCGTCGCACAGACGAAGAGGTATTAGCACAATGTCCTTGGGCAGCTACTGGCAAACCAAAGAATCGCCAACGCAACGTTATTACTTCACTCGAATTGAAACCCGAAGAAATGGAAAAGAACAACATCCGTTTCCAAGAAAAGTACAAGTTGATTGAAGAAAACGAAGTGCGTTTCGAAGAGATAAATTGCGAAGATGCCGATTACTTGATTGTTGCCTTCGGTTCGATGGCACGTATTGGTGCTAAAGCAATGGAATTGGCACGCGAAGAAGGCATTAAAGTAGGTATCCTTCGTCCTATCACGTTGTGGCCATTCCCCAAGAAAGCCATTGCCGAATATGCCAACAAAGTAAAGGGTATGTTAGTAACAGAGCTTAATGCCGGACAAATGGTAGAAGATGTTCGATTGGCGGTAAATGGTAAAGTACCTGTTGAGCACTTCGGACGCTTGGGTGGTATTGTACCCGATCCTGATGAGATTGTAACTGCACTGAAACAATTGTGCAAATAATGGTGAGATTATGAATACAGATAAAATAAGAAGCGTATTGAACATGCTTTTCTTAATCTTGGCGGTGGCCAGTGTCGTTGTATATTTTGCTTGCGATGACTACAAAGCGTTTATGTACACTTGCGTAACAGCTATCTCCGTTAAGGTTATAGAATTCTTTATTCGCTTCACTAACAGATAATGATTATGACAAAAGAAGAAATCATAAAGCCCGAGAATCTGGTTTATAAGAAACCAACATTGATGAACGACAATCCCATGCACTACTGCCCAGGATGTAGTCATGGTGTAGTTCACAAACTGATTGCTGAAGTCATCGAAGAGATGGGTATGGAAGATAAAGCCGTAGGCGTATCGCCAGTGGGTTGTGCCGTATTTGCTTATAACTATATAGATATTGACTGGGAAGAAGCAGCACACGGACGTGCACCAGCATTAGCCACCGCTATTAAGCGTTTATGGCCAAGCCGATTGGTATTTACCTATCAAGGCGATGGTGACTTGGCATGTATCGGTACAGCAGAAACTATCCACGCATTGAATCGTGGCGAAAATATCACTATTATCTTCATCAACAACGCTATCTATGGTATGACCGGCGGACAAATGGCGCCAACAACATTGGTAGGTCAAAAGACAGCTACATGTCCTTATGGTCGCGATGTAACTATCCATGGATATCCGCTTAAGATAGCAGATATTGCCGCACAATTGGAAGGTACAGCCTATGTAACTCGCCAAAGTGTTCAATCGGTAGCCGCTATCCGCAAAGCAAAGAAAGCTATCCGCAAAGCTTTCGAAAACTCGATGAACGGCAAAGGTAGCAACTTGGTAGAGATTGTTTCAACATGTAATTCAGGTTGGAAACTTACTCCCGAGAAGGCAAACAAATGGATGGAAGAGAATATGTTCCCCTTCTACCCTCTTGGTGATTTAAAGGATAAGGAATAAGGTACATTTGCACATTTATAATAGTATGAAAGAAGAAATCATTATAGCAGGATTTGGCGGACAAGGTGTATTGTCGATGGGTAAAATCTTGGCATACTCTGGTTTGATGGAAGGAAAAGAAGTGAGTTGGATGCCTGCCTATGGCCCTGAGCAACGTGGTGGTACAGCCAATGTAACCGTAATTGTAAGCGACGAAAAGATTTCATCGCCCATTCTTAGCAAGTATGACGCAGCTATTATCTTAAACCAACCATCGCTCGAGAAGTTTGAAAGCAAGGTAAAGCCTGGTGGCGTATTGATATACGATGGATATGGCATCATTAACCCTCCTACTCGCAAGGACATCAACGTATATCGCATCGATGCAATGGATGCCGCCAACGAAATGAAGAATGCCAAAGCGTTCAACATGATTGTGTTGGGTGGATTGCTTAAGCTTAAACCGATGGTAAGCCTTGAAAGCGTTGTGAAGGGTTTGAAGAAAACACTTCCCGAACGCCATCATCACTTAATTCCGATGAACGAAGAGGCCATTAAGCGTGGCATGGATTTGATTAAGTTTTGCGAATAAATTAGAAATAATTTAGGCATAAATAAGGATTGAATCTTACTAAAATTTGACTTGAATTTTAGTAAGATTCTTTTTTTATCGCAAAACAATGCGACAGATTAACACATTACAACGCCAATCGTTTTGCAATTCAAGCGGTTTGCACTATCTTCGCACCCGAATATGAAAAGAAGTTTACTGATATATCTATTTATATTGCTCGTAGGTACGGTGAATGCACAAGTTCAGTCTATGCGTTCACAAGATGGTAGTTTCAATAGTCGTGACCGATTTGGTAATCAAGTTGACCCAAGTCGCCAACCTCAAAACTTGAACGATTCTGTTGATATACAAAGCCTACCGCCGCAAATGTACATGTGGCGTTTGGAAGAGCGTTTTGGCGAACGAAGAATGATTGATGCCGATACAATCAGCTTAAATTTTCAAAACACCAACCTTGTAGATGGCATGTATGGCCAATACAACTATTTGGGAAATTTAGGTTCGCCACGCCAATCGCGTATCTTCTTCGATAGAGATAATAATGCGCCAACCATCTTCATGGCGCCCCTATCGAGTTTCTACTTTACGCCAGACCAAGTAAACTTTACCAATAGCAATATCCCATACACTAACCTAACCTATTACAAGGGAGGTAATAAGATAAATGGCGAAGAGCGATTCAAGTCGTACTTTTCGGTGAATGCAAACAAGCGCCTTGCTTTTGGTTTTAACTTTGATTACTTGTATGGCCGCGGTTTATACTCCAATCAATCTACCGCATACTTCAATGCCGGTTTGTTTGCTAGCTACATAGGCGAACGCTATCAGTTGCAAGCCGTTTACAACAATTTCTTCATGAAGATGAACGAAAATGGCGGTATCACCAACGATGGCTATATTACACGCCCCGACACGTTGGCCGATGGCAAGAAGGAGTACGAATCGAACAATATCCCCGTAAACTTAGAATCGTCGAACAATCGCAATAAAGATTTCTATGTTTACTTGACACATCGCTATCGATTAGGTTTCGACCGCACTATCGAGAAGATAGATACAACGAAAAACGACACTACACATACGTATGAATTTGTGCCGGTGACCAGCTTTATTCATACCATGAAGGTGGAGCGTACAAGAAGACAATTCACTAGCAACGACCGAAACTTTTACGATAATTACTACTTCGACAAGTCGGGTACGCGCGACACAACCACCGCCTTCAGCATAAAGAACACGTTTGCTATTGCTTTGCTCGAAGGATTTAATCGCTATGCAAAAGCAGGATTAACCGCATACATTTCGCACAAATATAGCCATTACGATTTGATGGATTCGCTATCTTTGAATCGCACAAACCAGTATAAGCCAACGCGTTACAAAGAGCAAGAAGTGTTTGTTGGAGGTGAATTGGCTAAGCGACAAGGCAACTTGCTACACTACAACATCAATGGCGAAGTGGGTATTGCCGCCGAAGCTATTGGCGAATTCCGTTTGAAGGGAGATGCCGATTTGAATTTCCGTTTAGGTAAAGACACGGTAAACCTTTATGCGCATGCAAACATTAGCAATTTGCGTCCATCGTTCTATATGCGCCATTATCATTCGAATCATTTCTATTGGGATAATAACAACTTCGACAAGGAGTTCAAGACACGCATCGAAGGCGAGCTGAACATTGACCGCTGGGGTACAAACTTGATGGTGGGCGTTGAAAACATCAAGAACTACACCTACTTCAATCAGCAAGCATTGCCCGCACAATATAGCGACAATCTACAAGTATTGACGGCGCAACTCACACAAAACTTCAAGTTGGGTATCTTGCACTTGGACAATAAGGTGACCTATCAAAAGTCGAGCAACACCGACGTATTGCCATTGCCCGAGCTATCTACCTATCACAACCTATATCTGTTGACGAAGATAGCCAAGAAGGTACTGACCGTGCAATTGGGCGCTGAAGCAACCTACTTCACCAAGTATTTTGCGCCTGCCTATACACCAGCGTTGCAACAATTCCATCTACAAGCGGCCGACAAGCAAGTAGAGATTGGTGGATACCCAGTAGTAAATGCTTATTGTAACCTGCACTTAAAGCGCACACGCATCTTCGTTATGATGTATCACGTCAATGCAGGCATGGGTAAGCGCAACTACTTCACCGTTCCCCACTATCCGCTGAATCCACGTTTGCTGAAGATTGGCGTATCTTGGAACTTCTACGACTAATGCATCATGAGCAGGAAACTATTAAAATACCTCCTAATAGGTATCGTAGCTACACTCATCGCCACCTTTTTATTGCCTAAGAAAGAGGACGCTACGGTGAATACTCCACGCGATTACGAAGCCATTCTTCAATCGGGTGTGTTGCGTGCTACGACCGAGTACAACGCCATAAGCTATTACGTAGATGGCGATACGGTTTCCGGCTTACACTATGAGTTGCTACAAGCATTTGCCCAGGCACATGGCTTGCAAGTGGAGTTAACGCCCGAGATGAGCTTTGAGAAGCGCATGCAAGGATTGTGCAATGGCGAATTCGACTTGATAGCACATGGCATTCAAAACACGATTGAGCTGAAAGATACCCTATTGCTCAGCGCTCCTATCTTGCGCAATCGCCAAGTATTGGTGCAACGCGAACCTACCTCACTAAACGATAGTAACTACATAAAGAGCCACCTTGAGTTGGCGGGAAAGACATTGCACGTAGTGAAGGGGTCGCCAAGCATTTTGCGCATACACAACCTCTCGAACGAGATTGCGGACACGATATACATTAAGGAAGTGGCCAATTATGGCTCCGAGCAGTTGCTTTCGTTGGTGGCGCATGGCGATATTGACTATGCCGTTTGCGACGAGAGTGTGGCACGCGCTATGATTGATAGTTTGCCACAAATAGATATCCATACGGCCATCAGCTTCAGTCAATTCTATTCGTGGGGCGTAAACAAACAATCGCCCGCCCTATTAGATAGCTTGAATCAATGGCTACGCAGCTATAAACAGACAAAGGAATACAAGCAGCTTATCAAGAAATATCGCCACGCCAGCTTGTACTAATCGTTGCTATAACAAAATCTCCATTCCTGTATGAAAAATATTGGCTTGCGAATGCGTTTCGCAGAGCAATTTTTTAGCCGTTTCGCACGTACAATGCCCCGTAAATAGGGCAGTTTGGGGATAAAAACGTGTTAAAATATCAGAAAAACGCCTTGTTTCTTCCTCTACAGAGGGCATATCTACGAGGTGCAAACCGCCAACGAATGCCTTTACGCGTTGTTCGCCCGTGAAGGCAATGCAATCTTGAATAATGTTCAGCGCCCCCTTGTGCGAGCAAGCGGAGATAATGACCAATCCTTGCGGTGTAGTGATGGCCAAGGATAGCTCGTGAGAGAAGTCGTCATAGTTGCTTTCTCCCGCCTTTGTAGCCGTTAGGAAGCGATTACCTTGTGGCAAGGGGAAAGTCGTTGTAGCGGCCTTTATAAGCGCCACAGAGGGTGTTATCCAACAGCTATCGTCCACCCAACGAAAACGCTCGGGATAGCGCTCGAAAAGGGCGTTATCCGTGGATATGTCGTTCAGCGAGCCGCGCCTACTGGAGTAGCATGCCAACCCCTTGATGTGCGACGATAGCCAAACGTGCGTGCTTGTATTAGCGGATAGGAACGCTTCTAAGCCACCGCTATGGTCGGCATGACCATGCGAAAGGATAGCTGCATTTAAGCGGCTTAGATTGCACGCTAACGCGTCAGCATTATGGATAAAGGCATCGGATGCGCCCATATCGCACAAGGCACGCCACTCGCCCACCTGGACAAGCATGGCCAAGCCATGTTCGTGCTTCAGCGAGCCATTGTCGGGCGAGGGTTGGTTATCGACAAGTATGGTTATTTTGCACGTAGCCATTGGCTTCTGTTATAGCTTATCCACCTCGGCTTGCCAAAGGGTTGAGGAGGCATCGCTCGGCATTCGCCAATCGCCACGCGGACTGATGGATATGCTACCCACCTTGGGGCCATCGGGCAAGCACGAACGCTTGAATTGTTGGTTAAAGAAGCGGCGGAAGAAGTTTTTCAGCCATTTCTTGATGGTTTCCTCGTCGTATTTTCCTTCGAAGGTGTGGCAAGCCAAGTAGTAAATCTTGGCGGGGCGGAAGGCGTTGTGCATAAAGTGGTATAGGAAGAAGTCGTGCAGCTCGTAGGGGCCTACAAGGTCTTCTGTCTTCTGCTTGATGTTTCCTTGCTCGTCGGCGGGTGTAAGTTCGGGACTGATGGGGGTATCTACGATGTCCAACAAGGTGGCTTGAGCTTCGCCCTCTACGTCGTTTTCGGCTACCCACTTCACCAGGTGCTTTACCAATGTTTTTGGCACGCCGCCATTTACGCTATACATGGACATGTGGTCGCCGTTGTAGGTGGCCCATCCCAAGGCAAGTTCGGAGAGGTCGCCCGTGCCTACCACCATGCCCCATGTTTGGTTGGCTATGTCCATAAGGATTTGTGTGCGTTCGCGTGCTTGCGAGTTTTCGTACACCACGTCGTGGTTGGCGGCATCGTGACCAATGTCTTCGAAGTGTTGCAAGCATGCCTTCTTTATGCTGATTTCGCGCTGGGTGATGCCTAACGATTGCATCAGCGACAGGGCGTTGGTATAGGTGCGGTCGGTAGTGCCAAAGCCAGGCATCGTAACGCCAAGGATGTTCTTTCTGTCCCATCCCAGCTTGTCGAATGTCTTTACACACACCAGCAACGCCAAGGTAGAATCCAATCCGCCCGATATGCCAATAACGGCCGTTTTGGTGTTGGTATGTAGCAATCGTTGCGCCAATCCGGTGGTTTGGATAGCGAATATCTCGCGGCAGCGCTCGTCCAGCTTGGCGCCTTGTGGCACAAATGGATGCGGGTTGAAGGTGCGTGTAAGGGGGGCATCGGGTTGCGCTTGATAGGGGATTTCGATGTATTCGGCTTCGCTATTGAAGAGCGTTGTGCGTCTATCCGCAAGGATGGGTTGCTTTCTGCGTAGGGTGCTGAGCAAATCCACATCCACCTCGCTGACGACGAGTTGCGACTCCATGCAGAAGCGCTCGCTTTGCGCCAACATCTTTCCCTTTTCAAGGATGAGGGCATTGCCGGCATAGACGGTGTCGGTGGTAGATTCGCCAAAGCCGCACGAGCAATAGAGGTTGGCCGATAGCATGGCGGCCGATAGTTGTGCTAATTGCTTTGATAGGTAGTCCCACTTTCCCAGCACCTCGTTGTCTGCGGCAAGGGTAAGGACGATTTCCGCCTCGCGCAAGGCCGATATTTTGGCTATGGCGTACGGCGTATGAAGGTCGGTAGAGAAGGTTACGGCAAAGGATGCGCCCTCGAAATCGAACAGCAGATTGTTGTACACGGACACTTCTTGGTTGCACAAGGTCATCGTGTCGTATTCGAAGTCGGTGGCCGATGTAAACCATCGTTGTTCTTCTACGCTCAAGATGGTTTTAGGCACCACGCCCAGCACGCTTCCTTGATAGATAACCACGGCTGCATTGAGCAAGCTATTGCCGGCAGACAAGGGCATACCTACGACGACTATCACGTTGCAATGGCGCGTATCGCAGAGCAGTTGCATCAGCGCCTCGCGGGCAGCATCGTGCAACAGAGGTTGCAGAAACAAGTCGCCACACGTAGCACCGGTCAGTGCCAACTCGGGGAAGAGCACCACCTGTACGCCCTTCTCATCAGCTTCCATCACTAAGTTTTTAATCTCCGCTACGTTGGCCACACAATCTGCCACCTTAACGCGCGGCACGGCCGTTGCTACCTTAATAAATCCGTATTTCATACCAAAAGCATTTTTATCTATGCAAAAGTAATGATTATCTATCGAACAACGAAATTTGTAGCGCAGATAATTAACGCCCGAAAACAAAATGTGGACAGTGTGGACAGTGTGGACAGTTGACATGTGTCCACACCTCCACCACGAAAAACCTACCAAAAAGTAAGG
>JAGBWA010000086.1 GCA_017630035.1 Bacteroides sp. | reverse complement strand
TTAATAAGGCCGGATTTCAATTGGCAAATACCATTCCGCCCGAAGAAAGGGTGCAATATACCATTTCTTACGACTTCCATTTCATAAACGGCAAGAAGAAAAGGTTGATTAACCACAACCTTACTCCGCTGTTAATGACAAAAGACGGACGAATATGGTTGGCTTTATGCACCGTAGCCATATCGTCGAGAAACACACCTGGCCACATCGTTATGAAGAAGGGTGATGAAAGTTGGTTCTATGAATACTCCTTGGAAACACACAAATGGACTAAGAAAGAAGCGGTGGTGTTGACTGAAGTTGAACGTGACATCCTGCGACTCTCTTCGCAAGGATATACAATGAACGACATTGCAGACAAACTGTGCAAATCGATCGACACAATCAAAACCTACAAGAAACGCCTTTTTGCCAAATTGGAAGTAAAGAGCATTACCGAGGCTTTGTCCTATGCCACCAATTACAAACTCTTATGAGTTGAATTCTCCGTTATAATCCTCGTTCTCGCTCATCAATGATGAGAAATAGAATTTGGGGAAGTATTTCACCTTTCGGCCGGTGGCAAGATTAAACATTGCGTTTACACAAAAGGCTGCCGCAATCCAGGATGCTATAGCAAGCTGGGGAGGAGGAAGGGCCAGTCCGTCTTTTCGATAAGAGGTAACAACTTTATCCAACCATGCTATAGGCATGTTCCAGAATTGTCCGTATCGGGAAACATATTGTGCCATCTCCAACTCGAAATTTTTGGGATTGGGGTTCAATTCGGATAAGGGATATCCATCCGGCTTAACGATAGTCAAGAAACCGGCCCAACCGAAATTATAGGGATGCAGCACGGGAATGTTTTGTTCCTTGCATATTTGGTCGAACACGAACGGAATGTCGCTCTTAAAGTCTAAGGCATTGATTGCTATTTGATGGCCCTCTATCAATTCGCGAACATTATCATGGTCGATAAATGTATTATGATAACGAATATCCGCTTTGGGGTTGATGCGCAACAATCGCTTTGCAAGAGATTCTGCCTTGAACTTACCTACTTCACCATTGGTGTAATTCTGTCTGTTCAGGTTGCTACGCTCTACACGGTCGCCATCGACAATGGTGATACTTTCGAAGCCAAAGCGCAAAGCACACTCGGCAACGATGCTACCAATACCTGCACCGCCCAACAGTATGCGCACATGCTTGATTTTCTCCTGCTCCTCTTCCGTGAGGTAAATTCGATTACGGATATACCTTTCTTCCATCTACTAATAAATTTTAATTCAACGCCACAAAGGTAGAATATGTATTCCAAAATGCTGTGACACAAAAGTGTGAAAGTAATAATTATGATAGAAAATGGCTTGTCATGATTAAAACAAGCGGCAAGCAACAGAAGGGATAATATAGTTAGCAGTAGATTTCGCATGGTATGTATAGTTTTAGCAAAGCTATCTATATTCTTTTACATAGGCAAATAAATCTTTGCCGAAATGGGGATAGGGCGGGCTGACCCAGCCTCTACAGGTGGATGTAATCGGGAGAGGTAAAAAGAAAATATATAAAAAATAGAAGGATTATTTGGCAAAATCAAAATTAACTTGTTTATTTGTGGTGCAGTAAAAGGAATGTATTATGAAACAATCGGTTATAGAAAGCATAAAACAAACGCTTATCACCCATCTTCCTAACGATGGAAAAGCGTGGCTTTTCGGCTCACAAGCTCGTGGCGATGCACACGAAGGGTCGGATTGGGACATTCTTATCGTTCTGAACAAAGATAAACTGCTGCCTACCGATTATGATACTGTTACCTATCCATTGACTGTACTTGGTTGGGACTTAGGAGAACAAATCAACCCAATCATGTATTCGAGCAAGGAATGGGAAGAAAGTAAAATAACTCCTTTCTATCACAATGTTCAACAAGACGCAATAGCATTGTTATGAGCCTAAATGAAGACGATCGAAAAACCGTTGTAAAGCTACAAATGAACAAGGCACGCCTGTTTTTGGAGCAAGCAGACCAAATGTGCAAACAACAATATTGGGATATTGCTTCGAATAGGTTCCCCTACACCTCTCACTTCTTCAGAGGCAATCAAACAATGCAAATTCGGTGAAATGTAGCGAGTTTGTTCGGAAAATGTTATCGTAGGGGCACAATAACGATTACCGATAACGTAGGGGCAGGGTTCGCCTGCCCGTGATTTCACGTAGGGGACCGGCGTGTTCGCCCAATAGGAATATTGGTATTCAATGGGCGGACAAATAATGGAATTCGGGCGGGCAGACCCCGCCCCTACCGCTAATCACTAGTAGCTAGTAGTTAGTCACTATTCACAACTCAGCACTCACAACTCAGCACTCACCAATACCTTTGCACCCCTTCGTGATAATCGAAGATACGTTCGTCCACACCGCCCGAATGATTCTTCAGATAGAGCAATGCACCCTTTGGAGCCTCATATACCAACGAATCGCCACCGGGTACTTGTCTGCCCAACGAGTGCCACTCTCCATCCGATGTATAAAACAATTCATACACATCACCACGGCGGATATAATTCTCACGGTTACGGGCTGTATATACAATGCGTGCTATTGGCTGTGCCCTACCCAGGTCCAATCCTGCCCAACCACCATCGGCATGGTCATAATGGAACGATGTAGAGGGATTGCCGTCATACACATTGGTATAATCATGTTCAAGGTCACCATCCGGACCGTTGGGTGTACCTATCACCTTTCCGGCTATGCGACATGTATCCGTGTGCGATGTATAGAAAGCCACTTCGGCCACATCGCAGTTGGACGCTTCGGGGCCACGATAGCGCACATACCGATAAGGCTTCACATTCCACAGATACACCACATTATCCTGTCGCAACGGAGGTTCGCCTATCACATGCAGCGTATCACATTCGCGGAAGTCGGCATACCGGCTGCCTTCGAACGCACCGCCCACCATCAGCATCGGGAACGACTCGTGAAACTGGTGATACTTGTTC
>JAGBWA010000085.1 GCA_017630035.1 Bacteroides sp. | reverse complement strand
GTGATGGATAAGTGTGTCCAAAAACCAACTGTCAACTGTCAAGGTTGTCAAGGTGGGGTGTTGCAGTTGATTTTTGTGGCGAAATAAAACTGCTCAAAAGCGGAAGAATTGGCATCTGTACGTTAGGCAGAAGGTAAATCGTCTGGCCCTACATCGCAATTAGGTCAATGGAAAAAAAGGGGATTCATTGTGCAAGACGAAGCTACCTTGGACTATGTAAAAACAGAGTTTTACTTATCGAGGTTCAATGTATAGGGGACCTTGACAACCTTGACAGTTGACAATTAATTTTTGAACACACATTATTCGCGGTTTACAAAACAACAATCCCCTTAACAAAATACGTCAGCCAGTGAGTACCGTACTCACCGGCTGACTTTTGGGTAGCGTGTGCTACCAGAGAATCCCCTATCTCTTATTTCTTCGCTTGCTTCTTCTTTTTTGCCTGCCTCTTTTCTTCTTCTTTTCTCAATTTTCTTCGCGCCCACCTCTCTTGTAAATCAATGGCTGTAAACATAAGGATAGGTGCTAAAACGAAATGTAACCACATTAATGATGGTATTGTGGCGAATGTAATAACATAAATGGCTAATATTAGTAATATCATGCTTGTTACTCCTATTTATTATGAGTCTTTTAATTTCTGCAACTCGCCCAAAATGTTGGCGAAGATATAGACGAAGAAGAGGATGATGAGCAGTAGGCTGATGAGGTTGATTGTTTCCATGTTTTTTAGGGTTTAATTGTTTTTTTTGGGCAAAGTAACGTATGATTGGTTCAGTGGAATTGAACCTATTGATTTTTTATTGTATATTTGCGCCAAACTAATATGTATGAGGTATGGCTGCTTCGAAAAATGCATTGATAAGGGAGATGGTTATTGATAGGTGCTTGAGCGACTTTAAGCATCTGTATTCTACACGCGAGATAATGGAGTTGTGTAACGAGGCGTTGCGCGAAGAAGGAGCGCCCGAGGTAACGGCCATGAACACGATTCGCACGGATATTGACGGAATTTGCAACCGTTGGAAGGTGAACGTGGTGGAGATAAAGCAGGGCAGAAATCGCTACTATCGCTACGAGGACGAGGGCTTCTCTATCTATAAATCGCCGCTGACGGAGGAGGAGTTGACGCAGCTTTCGCAGACGTTGATGGTGCTGGAGAGGTTTCACGGATTGCCTCAATTTGAGTGGGTGAGCGAGCTGAATGCGCGATTTAAATCGACGTTGATGATGAATGTGTCAACGAATCAAGTGATTGGTTTTGAGGAGAATATCGACGCGAAGGGGAAGGAACATATTGCGCCGTTGTTCGACGCGATTGTGCACAAGCAGCCGCTGAGGTTGGTGTATCAGCGTTTCTCGTCGTCGGAACCGCGTGCGTATGTGGTGCATCCGTATTACTTGAAGCAGTTTCGCAACATGTGGTACTTGCTTTGCTTCTACGAAGGGCATGCGGGCATCACGACGTTTGCGCTGGACAGAATCGTGGGGTATGAGCCAGCGAAGGTTGGGTTTGTAGAGAACGACGAGGTGGATTTCGTGGATTATTTTGATAAGGCCATCGGGGTGAGCATCGACAACGAGAAAGCTACTGAACGTGTTCGGTTGTGGGTGGACAAGATGCAGTATCGCTATTTCGAAACGAAGCCGCTTCATGGCACGCAACGGGTGGTGGAGCGCCGCGACGATGGGGTGGTGATTGAGATTGATGTGCAACGCAATTATGAGTTGATGCAGTTGATTCTTTCGTTTGCTGATACGGTGGAGGTGTTGGCACCAGAGGGGTTGCGACAGGAGGTGATTGGGCGCTTGAAGGGGGCGATGGGGAGGTATGGTTTCAAGTGATTAGCGACTCTATTGGTGGCGGTATACGGAGACGCCTCGGTGAGACGTCTCTACATGGTGGCGGGATTCTCATAAATCAAAAATCATAAATCATAAATCAAAAAGGCCCTTCTATATTGGCCTTTTTTTGCCGACTTTTTGCTATCTTTACACCCGAAAATATTGTAAACGACAGAAAAGCTATGTATATACTTATTTTATTGTTTTTAGTATCGCTTTGCGCTTGTGGCGGTGGCCAGGGCGAGGTGAATGGAGAAGGAAACGACTCGATTGTGGCCGAGGTGCCAATGAAGTATGGCGTGCCCATCGAGGAGTTTGTGGTGACGTACGACACTATCAGACAGGGCGAAACACTGGCCGAGGTGCTGATTGATTTCGGTATGACGCCCAGCCAGGTGTACGAGCTGACGCAATGTCCCGACTCGGTGTTCGACGTGCGCAAGTTGCGTCCTGGACAGGCGTGTGCCTACCTTTGCAACAAGGATAGTGCCGCCACGCCCCGCTACTTTGTGTATGAGGAGAGCCGAAAGGCGTATGTGCGCTTCGACTTGCTGAATAACTATCAAGCTACGCGTGCTGAGAAGCCTACCGAATGGCGCGAAGGAGAGGTGGCTGGCGAGGTGAACTCGTCGCTTTGGGTGGCCATGCAAGAGGCCGAGGCGTCGCCTATGTTGGCGGTGATGCTTTCGCATATCTTTGGATGGAGCATCGACTTCTTCGGCATTCAGAAGGGGGATGAGTTCAGACTGGTGTATGCGCAAGAGTATGTGGAGGAGGAACCACTGAATAATTATAAGGTGTTGGCGGCTTCGTTCAAGGCAAACGATAGCTTGGTGTATGCCATTCCGTTTGTGCAAGACGACGAAGAGCTTTTCTATAATGTGAATGGAAACAGCTTGGAGGGGGCTTTCTTGAAGGCACCGCTCGACTTCTATCGCATTTCGTCGCGCTTCACCAATAGTCGCTATCATCCGGTGCTGAAGCGCAACAGGGCGCATCACGGCGTGGATTATGCTGCGCCTACGGGTACGCCTGTCTATGCCATTGGTAGCGGAAAGGTGATTGATAAGGGATATCAGGCTGGTGGCGGTGGCAACTATGTGAAGATTCGCCATAATAGCACCTACACCACAACGTACATGCATTTGTCTAAGTTTGCCAAGGGGCTGAAGGTGGGCGACCAAGTGGCGCAGAAGGAGGTGATTGGCTATGTAGGCTCGACAGGCCTTTCTACAGGGCCGCACTTGGACTTCCGCGTGTACGAGAATGGCAAGCCTGTGAATCCGCTCACCATAAAATCGCAACCTAAGAAACCCATCAGCGAGGCAAATCGCGACTCGTTTGCTGTGGTGGCCGACTCGCTGGTGAAGCGACTAACCAATATCTTAAAAAAATAAAAAGTATTTGTATATTTTACAAGAAGTGCTTATATTTGCCCTTGTGAATTTAGAATCAATCTAAGTATTAACCAAAAAAAGAAACCTTATGAAAAAGTATATTTGTACAGTATGTAATTGGGAATATAATCCCGAAGTTGGTGACCCTGAAGGCGGTATCGCTCCTGGTACGCAATTTGAAGATATCCCAGAAGATTGGGTATGCCCTTTGTGTGGCGTAGGAAAAGATGATTTCGAGGAGGTAGCCGAGTGATGATGATTACAACGGATATCAAATACATCGGGGTGGATGACCTCGACCTCGACCTCTTCGAAAGTCAATATATTGTGCCGAATGGCATTTCGTACAACTCGTACTTGATTGAAGACGAGAAGCTGGCCGTAATGGATACGGTGGACTTGCGCAAAAGTGAGGATTGGTGGCGCAACTTGCAGGGGGCGCTGAATGGACGCACACCAGACTATCTGGTGGTGCAACACATGGAGCCCGACCATGCCGGAAACATTGCGCGTGCCATGGAGATGTATCCCAACATGGTGATTGTGGCCTCGGACAGAGCCATTAAGATGTTGCCACAATTCTTCGAAGGCGTGGACTTCGAGGGCAAGACCTTGGCGGTGAAGGAGGGCGATACGCTGTGCCTGGGCAAGCATACATTGCAATTTATCATGGCACCTATGGTGCATTGGCCAGAGGTGATGGTGACATTCGACCAAACGGACAAGGTGCTCTTCTCGGCCGATGCTTTTGGCAAGTTTGGCGCGTTGGCGCACAACGAAGAGTGGGCATGCGAGGCGCGTAGATACTACTTTAATATTTGCGGTAAGTATGGCGTGCAGGTGCAGGCGTTGCTGAAGAAGGTAGCGGCATTGCCGGTAGAAACAATTTGTCCGCTTCATGGCCCCGTGCTGAGCGAGGATTTGGGCTACTACGTTGGCTTGTACGACACGTGGAGCAAGTACGAGGTGGAGACAGATGGCGTGTTCATTGCCTTTGCTTCGATTCATGGTGGCACAGCCGAGGCTGCTCGTAAGCTGGCTGATATCTTGCGCGAAAAGGGCGCTAAGAAGGTGTCGGTGGCCGATTTAAGTCGCGACGATATGGCCGAGGCGGTAGAGGATGCCTTCCGCATGGGACGCTTGGTGGTGGCGGCAGCATCGTACGATGCAAGTGTGTTCCCACCAATGTACGACTTCTTGCATCACTTGCAACTGAAGGGGTATCAGAAGCGTCGCGTAGGCGTTGTGGAGAATGGTTCGTGGGCACCATGTGCTGGACGCATCATGACTGGTATGCTCGAGCAGATGAAGGATATCGAGATTGTGCAACCAATGGTTACCATTCGTTCGCGCATGAAGCAAGCGGATATCCCTGCGCTTGAGGCGCTTGCTGATGAGATGCTGAAGAATTAAAGAATTAAAATTTAATAGTTGAAAATTAAGGGGCAAACGATTGTTTGCCCCTTTTTTTCTTATATGGCGGACACATCATGGCGTGTCCCTACACTAGTCACTAGTAGCTAAATACCCATTCAACTTCTCCCCACCATCGATAGAGGCAATGTAATCGGTCAAGACACGGATGTGCTTGTCGGCTACAAACGTGCGGAGGCCTTGGAGGGTTTCGAGCACACAATAATCGCCCGCAATGCCACAGATGTCGATAGTGGCATCGTTGGCTATCGCTTCGCTGATGTGGCGTGCAAGGGCTGCGCCATCCTCCTCGTTGTCGAAGATGGAGTACTCTTCCTTCTCCGTCTTGGTACCTTTGTAATAGCGTAGGACAATTGCTTGCGATTGCGCGAGGGCCTCGTCAAGGTAGGCAGGCGTTTCCCAACCGGGTGTGTGAAGAACGCAATGGGGTGGCCATATACCGCCATTATCAGCAAACGAACAGTGGTTGGCGGGGTGACTATCCATCGTTACAAAGATGGCTTGATAGCGCTCGGCATTTGTTACGATATAGCTGGCCAATGCTTGCATCTTTGCTTCGGCCTCGGCCACCGCCAACGAGCCGTTGATAAAGTCGTTTTGCGGATCTACAATCAATAATAACTGTTTCATAGCTTGGGGAATAAATCGAGGTTACTGAACGATGAAGTGAGCTCGCCTTGCTCAATGCGATGGATAATCTCTACCACCTTGGCGTTGATAGGGGTGGGGAAGTTCACCTTCTTTCCATACAAACAGACAACGCCGTTGATGGCATCCACTTCGGTTTTCTTACCCTTTTCCAAGTCTTGTAGCATGCTGGCCTTCAGCTTGGCATGCTTGCGGATGGCGATGGGGATGATGAAGAGCGAAATGGCGCGCTTAAGGGGGTTGGAGTAGTCGAGCAGCTTCACAATGTCTTTGCCTTGCACTGGCTCGATGCGGATGCCGCCCACGCGACACACGTCGATACACTCTTTTATCAGCGCTTGCACAATGCGACGCGAACGCTTGTTGCCTGCTGCTTCGCCAAAGGTGCATCCCAGCACGGCACTCATGCCCGAGAAGGCAGAGTTGATGAGCAATTTACTCCAACGCGAGCCGATAAAGTTGGTGTCTATCTCTACCGGGCCCATCAGCTCGAGCAGACGTTTCACTTCGTTCATCAGCGGATGAGGGGTGGGCGAGAGGGTGCCCAACGAAAAGGTTAAGCTATCGGGCGAGCTGGTGAGCTCGCACACACCGGGCGATTGAAGGGTAGCACCCCATGCTACGGTACATCCCAACACGCGTTGCTCGCCTACGATGGCGCCAATCTCCAACTCGGGGATGCCGTTTTGTAGGGTAACAATCACGCCTTCGTCGGCCAAGTAATCCTTCAAGAAGGTCACTACCTCGGCGTTTTGTTGTTGCTTGGTCATGAGGAAGATAATGTCGTACTTTCCCGACATCTCTTGTGGGGTGTAGGCAGTTACCGCTTGGGTGAAGTTCACTGTGCCAGTGATGGTAGCACCTCGCGTTTGAAGCGCTTCTACATGCGCCTTATTGCGGTTTATCAACTCGATTTTTTCGCCTTTCTGGGTGATGTATGCACCCAATATGGTTCCTAACGAACCTGCTCCATAGATGGCTGCTCTCATAAGTGTATGTTAATGTTTTGGGCAAAGTTATGGAAAATATCCAAAGTTTTGGAAAACTTTTCCGTTTTTCTTTTGAAGAAGCGGCGCGAAATGCCTATTTTTGCAATCCATATTAATGTATGGTTTAAGCAATATGAAAATAGGTTTTGATAACGAGAAATACCTGAAGATTCAATCGGAACGAATCAAGGAAAGAATCAATCAGTTTGGCGATAAACTTTATTTGGAGTTTGGGGGCAAACTCTTCGACGATAACCACGCAAGCCGTGTATTGCCAGGTTTCCAACCCGATAGTAAGTTGCAAATGTTGACGCAACTAAGCGATTGTGCCGAAATTGTGTTCGTAATCAGTGCATTGGACATTGAGAAGAACAAAATGAGGGGCGATTTGGGTATTACCTACGACGAAGATGTGTTGCGCTTGCGCGAAGAGTTCGAAAGGATGAACTTCTACGTCAGCAGCGTGGTGGTGACACACTATAACGGACAGTCGAGTGCCGATGCTTATCGCACACGATTGGAACGACTCGGCATCAAAGTCTATTATCACTACACCATCGAGGGCTATCCAAACAATGTGGCGCTTATCGACTCCGACGAGGGATTTGGCAAAAACGATTATGTGGAAACAACCCGTCCGCTCGTTATCGTTACGGCACCTGGCCCAGGTAGCGGAAAGATGGCGGTGTGCTTAAGCCAATTGTATCATGAACACAAGCGTGGCGTGAAGGCGGGATATGCTAAATTCGAAACATTCCCCGTGTGGAACTTACCACTGAAGCATCCAGTGAACGTGGCCTACGAAGCTGCTACAGCCGACCTCAACGATGTGAACATGATTGACCCCTTCCACTTGGAGGCCTACGGAAAGATTACTGTAAACTATAACCGCGATATCGAGATTTTCCCTGTGCTGAACGCACTCTTCGAAGGTATTTATGGCGAAAGCCCATACAAGTCGCCCACGGACATGGGTGTGAACATGATTGGCTTCTGTATGAACGATGAAGAGGCGTGTTGCGATGCTGCACGCGACGAGATTATCCGTCGTTACTACTACGCCTTGTGCAAATTGGCGCAAAAGGGTGAGGGAGAAAACGAGGTTAACAAGATTTCGCTCTTGATGAAGCAAGCGAAGCTTACAACTGAGTATCGCAAAACGACTGTTGCTGCACGCGAGCGAAAAGAACTTTCGGGTGTTCACTCGGCCGCTATCGAGCTACACGATGGCACCATTATCACCGCACGCACAAGCTCGTTGTTAGGCCCTTCAGCAGCCTTGATATTGAATGCTACCAAGCACTTGGCTGGCATTCCCGACGAGGTGAAATTGATTCCTGAATACTTGATTGAGCCAATACAAAAGACAAAGGTGACTTACTTGCATGGACGCAATCCGCGCTTGCATACAGACGAGGTGCTCGTGGCGCTTTCGTTGCTTAGCAATCACGACGAGAATTGCCAACGCGCCTTGGATCAGTTGCCTAAGTTGAATGGATGTCAAGTACACTCTACTGTGATGTTGAGCGAAGTTGACCAAAAGATTTTCAAGAAACTTGGCGTAGGCATTACGTGCGACCCCGTGAAGAAAGGAAAGTAATTTCCTCCAAGAACTCTGATGCCTCTCTAAAAAATAACTACCATGAAAAAAGATTTAAAGCAATTTATCCTTTGTATGGCATTGGGCATGATGACTTGTTTGCTCACCGCTTGTGGTGGCGATGAACCCATCAAAGAACCAGAAAAGCCAGAAGTGGAACAACCTACTGATAAACCTTCCGACGATCCACAAGATACCCCCGAGTATAACGATAATGGGTGGGAAAAAGCTGACGAGGCCATCAAAAACATGGGATTGGGATGGAATCTTGGCAATACACTCGATGCTTGCGACTTTAGTAAAGGATTTGGTGCCGCCGATTGGCGTGCATGGGAAACATGCTGGGGACAACCAGTGACATCGCCCGAGTTGTTGCAAATGATAAAAAATGCAGGATTTGGTGCCGTGCGTGTGCCTGTAACTTGGAAAGGACACTTAGACGCTAAGGGTAAGGTTGATGCTACCTGGATGAGCCGCGTGAAAGAGGTGGTGGATTATGTGTTGGATGCTGGCATGTATTGCATCGTAAATGTGCATCACGATACCGGTGCCGATGAAAAGAATGCATGGCTCGTGGCAAGCACGAAGAAATATACCGAAAACAAAGCGCTATACGAAGGACTTTGGAAGCAGATAGCCGAAACCTTTATTGGATATGACCATCGATTGCTATTCGAATCGTACAATGAAATGCTGGACGAACGACGCTCGTGGTGCTACTCTACTTTTGTGGGCGATTATAACGAGGCCGAAGCACTCGATGCCTACGAAGCCATCAATAGCTATGCTCAAAGCTTTGTGAACGTGGTGCGCAAGAGTGGTGGTAATAATGTGGGACGCAATCTTATCGTAAATACGTATGGTGCTTGCAATGGCTCGGGCACATGGAATAAACACTTGATTGACCCCCTTGTGTATATGCAATTGCCCAAGGATGTGGTAGAGAATCACCTGTTGTTTGAGGTGCATACTTACCCCAATATCACCAACTTGGACGATGCTAAAAACGAAGTTTCTCAGATGGTTACCAACTTGAAGAAACACTTGGTGGCAAAGGGTGCACCGGTCATCATTGGCGAATGGGGAAGTGGGGGAGAAAGCGAAAACGTAACGATAGAAAGAAAAGCGGCTTTTATTTCCGACTTTGTGAAGCAAGTAAAGGCCGCTGATATGGGTATATATTATTGGATGGGATTGAGCGATGGTGTTGCTCGACAACTTCCTGCATTCAACGAGCCAGAGTATGCTATGGCTATGCTGAAGGCTTATCATGGCGATAGCTATAGCGTGGAGTTGCCTACGATGGATAATGTGGCCTACGACTATGTAGTTACTTACAACACGCTATGGAGTGAGGCGAATGTTTGTGACCAAGAATTTAGCTTGGACAACTACCAAGCGATAAAAATAGAGTTGGGAGAAAAACCTCAAAATAGCACCCTAAACATCAAGGTTTATGGCGAAAACGAAGGTGACGAGCAATATGCATCGGCATCGGATACTGAAAATGTGCTAACCTTCGATAAGGCTATCTTGGGAGAAAGCGTCAGACGCATAACCTTACAATGTATCGTCGACACTCAAGTGAAAGCAACCATCAAACGAGTGGTGTTGATTAAGCACGATGGTACGGAAGTGTTGCAAACACCTTCTGTATTTTGGGGATGTAGCATAGATTTACAAAAAAAATAGCTTATGTTTCAAGGCAAAGTAGTGGTAGTGACCGGTGGCGCAAATGGCATTGGTAAGTGTATCGTGAACGAATTTCGCGCTAAAGGTGCGCAGGTGTATGTAATAGATAAGCAGCAAGCGGGCGAACACTTTGTTGGCGACATAGCAAGAAAGGAAGATTTAGAGGCGTTTGTTGCTGAAATATTGAAGAAACACCCTAAGGTGGATTGCATCATCAACAATGCCTTGCCGCAAATGAAAGGGATTGACGAATGTTCGTGGGACGATTTTCAGTATGCGCTTAGTGTAGGCGTAACGGCTCCTTTCTATTTAGTGAAGTTGCTACAAAACAACTTGGCCGAGGGGGCATCTATCATTAATATATCCTCTTCGCGCGATCGTATGAGCCAACCCCAAACTGAAAGCTATACGGCGGCAAAGGGTGGTATAGCGGCTTTGACGCATGCACTTGCCGTGAGCTTAGCAGGGAAGGCACGAGTAAACTCAATCTCGCCCGGATGGATAGATACTACCAATACACTTTTCGAAGGTGCTGATGCCGTGCAACAACCAGCTGGACGCGTAGGGCATCCAATGGATATTGCCAATATGGTGCTATTCTTATGCTCGGACAAAGCAGGATTTATCACCGGTGAAAACATCTGCATAGACGGGGGAATGACTAAGCAGATGATTTATCACGGCGATAATAATTGGATTTTAAACGTGTAAATTATTCAAACATAACTCCGTTACCATCGGTGTCGAGGGTTTGAGCCAGTTTGTCGATGTTGAGGCTACGCGCCGAGGCATCGACAATTTCTTTATATACGCCTCCTTCACGATACAAGGCATCGGGGTTGCCCGATTGCTCAACGCGTCCCTCCTTCATCGCATAAATCACATCGCTATCAATGATTTGCGAAATGCTATGCGAGATGATGATAACCGTGCGGTTGCGTTTAATGGCATCGATACTTGCTTTGATTTGTTCGGTAGCAATAGCATCGAGCGAAGCGGTAGGCTCGTCCAAGAAGATGATGGGCGGATTCTTTAAGAACATACGCGCTATGGCAATGCGTTGTTGCTGGCCACCCGATAGCAATTGCGCTTTCGATTCAAAGCCATTGGGTAGCTTCATTATCTGGTCGTAGATGTAGGCTTTGCGTGCCGCCTCTTCTACTTGTTCGCGTGTTGCATTGGGCAAGCCATAGCGGATGTTCTCTTCGATTGAGCCATCGAAGATGTGATTCTTTTGCAACACCATACCGATGTTGTCGCGCAAGAATTTAGTGTCGTAATCGCGCAAATCCACACCATCCAATTTGATGGATCCACAATCGGGCGAATAGAATTTTACCAACAGATTGAGCACCGTCGATTTTCCGGCACCCGACAATCCTACTAATGCGGTAATCTTTCCGCTTTCTATCTTCATGTTAATGTCGTGTAGCGCCTTTGTACCATTAGGATAGGTGAAATCTACACCCGATAGTTCGAAGTTTCCTTCTACACGCTTAGGACGATAGTTGCCCGTAGGTTCAATTTCGCCATCGGCTTCAAGGATGTCGAAGAATCCTTCGGCATAGATAAGCGCATCGTTCATTTGGTCGAAGATGCGTTGTAATTGGGTGATAGGAGCCGTAACGTTGGAGAAGAGCATGACATGATACATAATCTTACCGATGGTCATTCCGGGATAGTCGGTCAATACTAAGTAGGCTGTGAGGATGATGATGAGCACAGTACCTGTTTGTCGCACAAAACTCTTCATGCCGTCGAAGTAGAACGATGTCTTGCGCACCAGCATTTGGTTGTCCGTAAACTCGGTTTGCAACTTCCATTGCTTGTCGCTTTCTATCTCTTCGCGATTGAACGATTTGATAACGTTGATGCTTTCGATGATGTTCATCACCCCGTGACTCTTCTGTTCGCGATACGAGCGCATATTGCGACGCCATCCTTGCAAACGGCGAGCTTGGCGAATGGTTATCCAAATGTAGATAGGCACAATGCCCAATGCTGTAATCCCCACGTAGAAGTTGGCGGCAAACATCAAGATAAGCGCCAATATGGCACTCATAAAGAGCGGTAAGAGGTCGATAAAGAAGTTTTGCACCGTCGATGAAAGACTACTTACACCTTGGTCGATACGTGTTTGTAGCTTACCCGTTTCGTTGTTGGTTTGCGAGAAGAAGGCCATTCGATAGCGCAACATGTGGTCGATAACTGCTTGCGAGAGGTCTTTCGATACGCTAATGCGCATCTTTTCGCCAAAAAAGTGTTGTGCATAAGTAATGATGGCCGAAAGAATCTCTTTACCCAGCAATACGATACTGATAACGGTAAGGATATGTGCCGCCTTGCTCCACACCAATGTATCGGTAGTGATAAGCGAATTGATGGCATCTACCGTCTTGTCCAGCACCACCGCATTGATTTGTGCGATGAACGACCCGATAAGGGTAAGCACAAGCGTTAGCACCACCAACCAACGATAGGGCTTTACATAGGGCGCAATCTTCTTAAATAGGTTTATCAAGCTCATGTTTTTAATATTTTATGCGCAAAGATACGCATAAGCGAGCGAGAAATATTAAGTTTACTTAAATATTTTTCACTGCGAGCGAAAGTATCTTCGAGGCTTACCTCAAAGATAACCTTTTCCGAATAATAGTTTAACATATCTCATTCTTTTTCTATACATGTTTCTTGTTTTTATCCTAACTTGATGCTATCTTTGTCATGGTTTGTTTGCATGGCTCACCTTGGTTGTCCGAATCGCTCACCAAGGTGAGCCAAACCGCCAACCCAAGTGAGCCAAATCGCTCACCAAGGTGAGCCGTATTAACAAGCCTACATAGAGATAAGAAACATCCTATATAAAACTATAAAACATCCTACACTATGGCAATAAACTACGATTGGTATCCTAATCCCCCCAAAGCAGACAGCACGGATGAAACAATAACGCTTCATCCACGCATCCATTACAATGGCTCTACCACTACAGCCGAAATGCGTCGTTACATTCAAGAATCATCCTCGCTGACCGAAGGCGATGTAGATGCCGTTTTGTCGGCTTTATCCCATTTCGTCAGTCAGGAAATGGGCTATGGTCGTTCGGTTCATCTCGATGGCCTCGGCTATTTGTCGCCCGTATTGGGTTGTACAGAGCCTGTTACCTCCAAAACTAAGAATAAACATCAGAAAGTTAAGTTAAAGAAAATTCGTTTTCGTCCCGACAAGACTTTCATGCGTCGGATGGGAGGCATCAACATTACATGTATCAAGCGGAATGACCCATTAGTAAGGCGCTTAACTAACGATGAGATAGAACAAAAAATACGTCTCTATTTGCAAACACATACCTATATACAACGTCGCAATTTAGAAACGCTTTGTTCGCTATCCACTTCCACCGCCAAGTCTCACCTAAACCGCCTATGCAAAGCCGGTGTCCTTGTAAACCGCGGCATGCGCAACCAACCGCTATATTATTTGAAGGAGGAGTAGGACTAAATTTGATTATTATCACACAAAATGTATTTATATTATGGTAAAAGATAAAATGTTG
>JAGBWA010000084.1 GCA_017630035.1 Bacteroides sp. | reverse complement strand
CTTTTCTGTTACTTAGCACCACCCTAACAAACACCCCTATTTAACAGACATCACTATGAAGAGATTTAAAACGATTAGAGAAGTAGCATCCCTTTGGGAAAAAGAGAGGCAATTATACGTAAAACAATCATCATTAGCAGCCTATGCCCTACTAGTAGAAAATCATATATTGCCCGAATTTGGAAAGAAGAAAGAATTGAAAGAGGCAAACGTGCAGAATTTCGTCCACAAAAAACTACAAGAAGGGTTAAGTCAAAAGACCGTAAAAGGCATTTTAATTGTGCTGAAAATGATTCAAAAATTCGGAGCAAAGTATGAATATCTACCACCTGAAGAGTGGTCTATTAAATATCCAACCGAACAACAGAAAAACAAATTGGAGATTTTAAGTGTTGAAAATCAACGTAAACTTATGCAACACATAACCGAAAACTTCACATTTCGTAATCTTGGCATCTACTTAAGCCTATGCACAGGCATGAGAATTGGCGAAATATGCGCATTAAGATGGAGCGACATCAACATAGAAACCGGAACTATCAGCATAAACCACACCATTGAACGCATCTATATTATTGAGGGTGAGAAACGACACACAAAACTCGTAATGAGCACACCTAAAACAAAGAACTCGATTAGAGAAATCCCTATGAATCAAGAATTATTAGATTTAGTTCGCCCTTATAAAAAAGCAAAAAACAACAACTATTTTGTGCTAACTAACAATGCTAAACCCACCGAACCGCGCATTTATCGCAATTACTACAAACAAGTACTAAAGCAGCTCGATATTCCGAATTTGAAGTTTCATGGCTTAAGACATACTTTTGCTACACGTTGCATCGAAAGTCAATGCGACTATAAGACCGTTAGTGTGCTTCTTGGACATGCTAACGTCAGCACAACGCTAAATCTATATGTACATCCCAATTTGGATCAAAAGCGAAAGTGTATTGATAAGATGTTTGAGCAATTAAAATAATACATAAAAAAGGTGCGCCATTTTAATGACGCACCTTATTAATATATATGCTTCGCAGAATTACTTCTTCTTTGCACTTGCTTCGAGTTGTTCCTTCAATGCAGCCAAAGCATCGATATCACCCAAAGTAGTAGAAGCAGCTTGGTTTTGAATAGCAGGAGCTTCTTCTTTTACCTTAGCTGTAGCCTTCTTAGCGGCCTTCTTTTCAGCACGTTCTTCTGCCTTAGCAACATCTTCGAAAATACGGCTATGAGAAAGGATGATACGCTTAGCGTCCTTGTTGAACTCGATTACCTTGAACTCGAGCTTTTCTTCGAGTTGAGCTTGCTTGCCATCTTCTTTTACCAAGTGCTTAGGAGTAGCGAAACCTTCAACGCCGTAAGGAAGAGCAACAACTGCGCCCTTATCCAACATTTCGATGATAGTACCTTCGTGTACTGAACCTACTGTAAATACAGTTTCGAATACATCCCAAGGATTTTCTTCGAGTTGCTTGTGACCAAGGCTCAAACGACGGTTTTCCTTATCGATTTCCAATACTTGAACTTCGATATCTGCACCGATTTGAGTAAATTCTGATGGGTGCTTAATCTTCTTAGTCCAAGAAAGATCAGAGATGTGGATCAAACCATCAACACCTTCTTCGATTTCTACGAATACACCGAAGTTAGTGAAGTTGCGAACCTTAGCAGTGTGCTTGCTACCGATAGGATACTTTTCTTCGATAGTTTCCCATGGATCAGCCTTGAGTTGCTTGATACCAAGTGACATCTTACGTTCGTCGCGGTCGAGTGTCAATACAACAGCTTCTACTTCATCACCTACCTTCATGAAGTCTTGAGCTGAACGGAGGTGTTGGCTCCAAGACATTTCAGATACGTGAATCAAACCTTCTACACCAGCAGCGATTTCGATGAATGCACCGTAGTCAGCCATAACAACTACCTTACCAGTTACGTGATCACCCACCTTCAAGTCTGCATTCAACGCATCCCATGGATGTGGAGTAAGTTGCTTCAAGCCAAGAGCGATACGCTTCTTTTCATCATCAAAGTCGAGGATAACAACGTTGAGCTTTTGATCCAACTCAACCACTTCCTTAGGATCGCTTACGCGGCCCCAAGAGAGATCAGTAATGTGAATCAAACCATCTACGCCACCCAAGTCGATGAATACACCGTAAGAGGTGATATTCTTAACAGTACCTTCGAGAACTTGACCTTTCTCGAGCTTACCGATAATTTCCTTCTTTTGTTGTTCAAGTTCAGCTTCGATAAGAGCCTTGTGAGAAACAACTACGTTCTTGAATTCTTGGTTGATCTTAACCACCTTGAATTCCATAGTCTTACCTACGAATACATCGTAGTCGCGGATAGGCTTAACATCGATTTGAGAACCTGGCAAGAATGCTTCAATACCGAATACATCAACAATCATACCACCCTTAGTGCGGCACTTGATGTAACCCTTAATGATTTCTTCATTTTCCAAAGCTGCATTTACGCGATCCCAAGAACGAGTAGCGCGAGCTTTGCGGTGTGACAAAATCAATTGTCCTTTTTTGTCTTCCTGATTTTCGATATACACCTCTACAACATCACCAACCTTCAATTCAGGATTGTAACGGAATTCACCCATAGGGATGATACCATCTGATTTGTAACCGATGTTCACAACTACTTCACGCTTGTTCATTGCGATTACGGTACCGTCAACAACCTCGCGGTCGTTAACTTTGTTAAGCGTATTGTCATACGCCTTTTCCATGTCTTCGTGGCTTACGCTTGAAAGCGATTCACCATTTTCATAAGCTTCCCAATTGAAGTCTTCGAGGGGAGCTACATTTTTTAAGTTTTCCATTAATAAAATAAGTTGTTAAATAATTAATTAAGTGAGACTTTATGTTGACTCAATAAAATTCGGGCGCAAAGATAGGATGAATTTCTTGAAACACAAAACGTTCGCGCCATTTTTCGTGTAAAATAGCGGTTAAATTCAGCTAAATAGATAAAAACAACGGACGGATGCACACACATCCGCCCGTCTATTTACAAGATATTAGTAACTATACTTATTTCAGCTTCTTGAACATTTCATTCTTTTCGATAGTCCAATCTTTGCGTTCAAGCAATTTACACTTGTCACCTTTGAACATCTTAGCAGCTTTTTTGTCACCCTTCAATTGCCAATCCAACCATGCCAAAGCTACGATAGCATATTCACCACCATGAGGTTGGCCATATGTACCACCATGACCTACAGGAAGGTTGGTTGCACAAGCAGGAACGTGGTTAATGCGTTTGAAGTCGTCCATACCATTTTCATAAGCGATATCACTTTCGCCACCCAACATATAAAGAATAGAAGAGTGTATTTCATTCAATTTTTCCTTTGGAGGCATAGGCATACCACCTACAGCACTACCAGCATTCGATTGATTGAAAAGACCACTATTGCAAATCATCAACGTTTTGATGCGTGGGTCGGCACAATTATAAAGTGTTTGAAGGCCACCACAAGACATACCTGCTACGGCAATGTTTTTCACATCAATCTTTTGATAATAAGGAGAGTTTTTATCAGAGTTTTGTGCAATAACCCAATCGATTGACTCAATTTGCTGCTCGGTAGTTGACATAGGGCCACGATATCTTTCACCCTCTTCAGGATAGAAACCAGTAGCTACTACGATATAGCCATACGATGCAATTTCGTTCAAGAAAAGATAGTGTTCGAATGGAGAATTGTTGCAAGCACCATTACCCCACACCAATACAGGAAGTTGTTTCTTCTTGCCAAAAGCAGAAAGATCCTGAGGAACAAAGATGGTGTGTGCTTTCAGTGAAGCCTCTTCTTTCATAATTGCTTTATAAGGACCAGTTCCACCCTCTTCTACGACTCTCGATTTAGGAGCGTCTGTAGTAAAGCTCATGCTAATAAAGCTGAACGCCATCAAAGCGACAACAGCTAAAAATTGTTTTGTCTTCATAAGTCTAAATTTAAATTAACGAGTTATTTTACTTTCCAAATTTTCAAGCAGATAAATCCTTCCGGACCATTCCAATTAGGTTGGCATACGAATATTGCATTGTTAAGCCACGCGTATTTACTATCTTGTGGCGCTTCGAAATGAGGAGCTGTGCGGAAATAGTATTGAGAGTTGCCATTTTCATCGGGGGCAGTACAAATCAGTCCTCTGTTGCGCACATGAATATTCACGCCATCGTCTGTTTTAATACTATAGATAGCTTCCAATTCCGTACGTCCGTTTTTAGTATCTTGAAGTTGATAATCGGCACCACCAGGCAAGATAGTACCTTTCATTTTAGGACCTTCGAACGTGCCACCCACAATAGGGATGATAAAACGGTTTCCATGCGAAGTTTGTCCCACCTGATAGGCACCTTCACACTTTACTCTTAACTCTACAATATACTCTAATTGTGGAGCATCATTTTGCGCCTTTACCCCAAAGGCAAAAGTCATTAGCAAGGCTAACACGAATAACTTTTTCATGGTTTTGTCTGTTTATTTGTTAATATTTTGCTGCAAAGATAATCTTTTTCATAACATATCAGCACTAATATTCACATTTTTGTAATCGATATGCCATATATATAGGATTAGCGGTTGAATAATTCGAATGTAAATTTACATCCCAGCTCTTGATATTTTCCATTGGCAAAGCTAACAAACAGACCAAAATCGAAGATATGAGTACCCACCCCATAGCCTAACTCAATGTACGGATTTAAGCGGGGCATAGACAACAAGTTCAAATACAAACGTTCGTTCAACACATGTTGTGTCAAGCGCTTATGCGGTAAAAAGATGAAAGGGGCTTCGTAAGTAAAATGTCCACGAAGATATTCGCGCGACGAGTTATACCAACGGGCATCGAGCAATTGGAATACCCCACCAATTTCGTCGTTCCAACCAACAGGTAAATTCGAGCGTTTCAAGTTGACAAAATCGACAAAGTACATCTCTTCTTGATTGGTAAATGCTCCCCCACCTAATCTATAATAGATATTCCGCAAGCCGCCCAATGGGATAGTATGTTGTAAATCCACCTCTATGCGTTCATACGAACCGGTGCTTCCAAACACTCCCTTTAAGCCACGCTCCATGTCGATAGCAATGGTGGGATAGTGAGAATGCAAGTTCACTTTTCGTTTGCCTTGCATATAATAGTATTGACCAGGAGTCCACGACAAGCTAATACGTGGAGCAAAACTGCCGTATGAATGGCGAAAACGTTTCAACACTTCAGGATCAATACCCACTAACGTCCCCGAGCCATTGATAGGTATCCAACGCGAACGATTCACCTCCGAACGTTGGTGAGTAGAAACGCCCAACCCCAACGTCAATCCGTTCACAATCTCCCACCGATGTTCTATATTCATATAAAGGTCTTTGAAGTAGTCCAAATGAATCAGATTAAAATCAAAGGTGCTATCGGGTAATGCTTTCAAATCGTCAATTACCTCGCTACTATAAATTCTATTTCCCGTACCTAATTCCACATGCAACGAAGCGTTTTTCTGCGGCCAATAATATAAATCCGACTTTATTCGCCAATAAAGGGCCTTTTCCGTGAAGTTATAACCAATGCGAGGCACTATGCGCAACAAGCGATCATCATTGAATGTACGCGTATAGCGCAACTCTTGCCTATACGACCACCCACGCGAACCGCTATAACTCACCAAAAAAGGATTAATAAGTGGCGACACACGAATATTACTCCCATCGCCTATATCATACGTATTGCGCGTTGTAAGCAAATCGCCCACACTACTCCAAAACACTTTTCTGGGATGTTCTTGTTGCTGGGTTGTTACATTGTTCTGTTGGAAAGTTTCGTATAGTTGTTTTTCCTTGTCACTCAATGGCTTTAAGCGTAACGTATCAAATGCTTGATAGCTATACAAAACTTTGTTCGTATCGTTTTGCAACGAATAGGATGCTGTTAAGTCATATTTATCCTTACCCACCTTTGGTGTTCGTTTTACTAAAGGCATTAGCAGACTCACATCTTCGTACTTAAGCGTAGCCTCATAATTTCCCTCGATTCGATTTCCCAAGTAGTCAAAATTTGCTTCTAGTTCATAGGAAATAGGAATAAACTCTTCCATACTACCTATTTCTCCTAAACAAATGCGGTTGTTGAATTGAAGCATCTCCGACCGGCCAAAGAAACAAAACTCGCGTATAGTCCATATTTGGTCGCACACCACTAAATAGCCACCAACAAGTTGATAACTACGATTACGTGGTATAAAACGGATTTTATACAAAACATGTGTTCCTTTTGTGACCACTGTATCTACCCTAAAACGATAATATTCTTTCGCATTAGGAGCCAAAGGCGAGATAAGTTTATCCTTCAGCAATGTGGGTTGATAGACATTGATTTGAAAATAATCGTACAAGCGGCCATCCATCTCCCAAAAATGGGATGACGTACCTGTTTGCGCATTTACCTTATAATCGTAAATATCGGGCATCGTATAGTGAAGGTCGCCCATTGTTTCGGTAAGATATTCGTTCACCCCCTTTTTCATTCGAAACATGGTGGGCAAGAAACGGATAAGCTGATTCTTCTTAGGCACTTTCAGCGTTCCCTTCATGTATAGCTTGGCTTGATAATCTTTCACTATTTCACGATAAAGTGGCGCAAAGGAGGTTACACGCTCCATCAACGAATCGGCCAAATGCTTATCTCCTTGCCATTGCGGCACAGCATTTACACCTTCGTCATTTGCCTTCACTTGCACAAATAGCAAGCAAAAAAGCCCCAACCATATACACAACAACCTCTTCAAGCGTAAAACGAATAAAATTATTGGCAAATATAACGATAAGCGAACGAGAAATATCAAGTTTACTCGAATATTTTTCTCTGCAAATGCAGAAAATGACCTCTGTTTACTGCATATATGGCAAAAAAAGAATACTTTTGCAGCCACAACAAACAAAAGAGAGACAAAAATGTCAAAAATGAGATTCTTCGCCCTACAAGAATTGGCCAACCGCCGCCCTTTGGAAGTAAACATTCCCTCGAATAAGTTATCGGATTATTACGGAAGTCACGTTTTCGATCGTAAGAAGATGCAAGAGTATCTTCCCCGCGAAGCGTATAAGGCTGTTACCAATGCTATAGAAAAAGGTACGCCTATCAATCGCGAAATGGCCGACCTCATTGCCAACGGCATGAAGAGTTGGGCAAAGTCGTTGAACGTCACTCACTATACTCACTGGTTCCAACCGCTAACCGATGGTACAGCCGAAAAGCACGATGGTTTCATCGAGTTTGGCGAAGATGCCGAAGTCATTGAACGATTCTCGGGCAAACTGCTCATTCAACAAGAACCTGACGCATCGAGTTTCCCCAACGGTGGCATCCGCAACACCTTCGAAGCACGTGGTTATACCGCATGGGATGTATCTTCACCCGCCTGTGTGGTAGATAGTACCTTGTGTATCCCTACCATTTTTATCTCTTATACAGGCGAAGCGCTCGACTACAAAACTCCGTTGTTGAAAGCACTTGCTGCTGTAGACAAAGCCGCTACCGAGATATGCCAACTCTTCGACAAGAGTGTCAACCGCGTATATGCCAACTTAGGTTGGGAGCAAGAGTATTTCTTGGTAGATTTAGCACTATACAATGCCCGCCCCGACCTCTGTTTGACAGGTCGCACACTAATGGGACACTCGTCAGCCAAAGACCAACAATTGGAAGATCACTACTTCGGTTCCATTCCTCCACGCGTAACGGCATTTATGAAGGAGTTGGAAATTGAGTGTCATAAATTGGGCATCCCTGCCAAGACACGCCACAACGAAGCTGCCCCCAATCAGTTCGAATTGGCACCTATCTTTGAAAATGTTAACCTTGCCAACGACCACAACCAATTGGTAATGGACTTGATGAAGCGTATTGCACGCAAGCACAATTTTGTAGTGTTGCTTCACGAAAAACCTTACAATGGTGTAAATGGTTCGGGCAAGCACAATAACTGGTCACTCTGTACCGATACAGGCATCAACCTATTCTCGCCAGGAAAGAACCCCAAGAGCAACTTGCTGTTCTTAACCTTCTTGGTAAACGTATTAATGATGGTGTACAAGAACCAGAACCTGCTTCGTGCCTCTATTGCCAGCGCTGGCAATAGCCACCGATTGGGTGCCAACGAAGCACCTCCTTCAATCTTCTCAATCTTCTTGGGCAAGCAACTTTCGGGCATTCTCGACGAGTTTGCCAGCCACATTGACAGCAAGCAAGCCGGCATCGAAAGCAAGACAACGCTGAAGTTGGGCATCGGACGTATCCCAGAAATCCTTCTCGATACAACCGACCGCAATCGTACAAGCCCATTTGCCTTTACTGGCAATCGCTTCGAGTTCCGCGCTGCAGGCGCATCGGCTAATTGTGCTGCCGCCATGATTGCCATCAATGCAGCGATGGCCAACCAATTGAACGAATTCAAAGCAAGTATCGACAAGTTGATGGAAGAGGGATTGAACAAAGACGAAGCTCTGTTCCGCGCATTACGCCAAGCCATCATCGAATCGGAACCTATCCGTTTCGAAGGCGATGGTTACTCGGAAGAGTGGAAACAAGAGGCTGCTCGCCGTGGTTTGAGCAACATCAGCCATGTACCCGAAGCATTGACTCACTATGTAGATAATCAATCGCGTGCCGTACTCATTGGTGAACGCATCTTCAACGAAACCGAATTGGCTTGCCGTTTGGAAGTAGAACTTGAAAAGTACACCATGAAGGTGCAGATTGAAAGCCGTGTTTTGGGCGACTTGGCACTAAACCACATTGTTCCAACAGCCGTCAGCTATCAAAACCGCTTATTGGAAAACTTGCGCGGATTAAAAGAGATATTCTCACCCGAAGAATACGAAGTGATGAGTGCCGACCGCAAAGATTTGGTGCGCGACATTTCGCGTCGTGTCACAGCCATCAAGATGCAAGTGGCCGAAATGACCGAAGCTCGCCGTGTAGCCAATCACAAAGATAACTTCAAGGAAAAGGCATACGCCTACGAAGAGACTGTACGACCCTATTTAGAAAGCATCCGTGAGCACATCGACCACCTGGAAATGGAGATTGATGACGAAATGTGGCCATTGCCAAAGTATCGCGAACTGATGTTCACGAAGTAATCGCACACGTAATCAGCAACTTGTCAATTTGTGAAAATACTAAAAAAATTACACTTATTTTTACGAAAATAGTTCTAATTCAAAATATTATTTCTACTTTTGTGCTCTATAACATAGTTTTAAAGCTATAATCATGAGCAAGATTGACTTTTCAGACATCAATGTACCCGAGCTGATAGCCGACATGTGGGAGCCTCTAACCGAGGAACAGCGGGAGTATTTGTCCGAGCACTTCACCATCCAAAACTTCAAGAAGAACGAGGTGGTGCATTTCGAGGGCGAAACACCTACCCATTTAATGTGTCTGCTCACAGGAAAGGTAAAAATCTACAAAGATGGCGTGGGTGGTCGCAGCCAAATTATCCGCATGATGAAACCTGTGGAGTATTTTGGTTATCGTGCCTATTTCTCTGAACAAGCCTATGTAACTGCTGCAGCAGCTTTCGAGCCATCGGTTATCTGCCTCATCCCAATGACGGTTATCACAAAGCTTATCCGACAAAACAACGACTTGGCCATGTTCTTCATCAAACAATTATCGAACGACCTTGGCATGTCCGATACACGCACCGTCAACTTGACACAAAAACATATCCGTGGCCGCTTGGCCGAATCGCTTCTCTTCTTGAAAGAGAGCTATGGCATCGAAGAAGATGGTTCTACATTGAGTATCTATCTCTCGCGCGAAGACCTTGCCAACCTCTCGAACATGACTACCAGCAATGCCATCCGTACCCTCTCGCAATTTGCAACAGAGAAACTCATTGCTATCGATGGTCGCAAGATTAAAATCATCGAAGAAGAGCGTCTGAAGAAAATCAGCAAAATCGGATAATTCACACCTTATTATATATAAAGAAAGCGATGTCACAATTGTGGCATCGCTTTCTTTATACGATTATTTTACCAAAAATCGCTTATTTCAAATTTTATGCTCACGAAATATTTATTTTTTCCTCGTGAGAGAAAAATATTTTTCTCGTGAGGGCTATATATCTCCCTCACGAGGAAAATTCTATAGAGCCATATTTATTGCAAAGCGACACCTGTCAAAACTTTTCAACCCAATGAAAGAATATAATATTCGTTTCTGAACTATTTGTTCTTCACGTCTAAAGTGTTTGATGTTTACGGCTGAAGTATTTGTTGGTCAGACGAAGGAAATAGGTAATAAAAAAGCCCCGATCAAATGGTCGGAGCCTATATTAGCTTAGTTTCCTGATTCCATTGGCGGAATATCGAACGAATTGGTCATATCATTAAAATAATAATATTTCCCCTTTT
>JAGBWA010000083.1 GCA_017630035.1 Bacteroides sp. | reverse complement strand
TTGCAGAAATAAAAATGATTTGTACCTTTGCAGCGCTTTTAGAGGAAAGCACTTCTGAAAAGGAGTTTTGGAGAGGTGGCAGAGTGGTCGATTGCGGCGGTCTTGAAAACCGTTGTACCGAGAGGTACCCGGGGTTCGAATCCCTGTCTCTCCGCAAGAAAAATAAGGTAGAAAAGAAAATCCAAATTTATTTGAGGTTTCTTTTCTACCTTTTTTCTTGCAAGGATGCCTGCGGCAGCATTAGGGATGATTTTAATCAATCCCTGTATCTTGGATGCCAGCTGCAGCGTTAGGGATGGACGAAGTCAATCCCTGTGTTCAGAATATGTTGATTATCAATAGCGAATAGATTTAATTCTGTTGGCAAAGACAGGCTCTAGAAAGCGATGTAGATTAAATGGGTGACACTGGTGACACCTGTTTTCTTTAGTTTTATAAAGGAAAAAATTAAATTGAGCTATTTTATAAAATAGGCTGAATTATTTATTTTTTCTATAGGAATCTATGAAAACCTACTGTCACCAGTGTCACCAACGTCTATTTCTGAACTATTTGTTCCTCGCGGATGAAGTATTTGTTCGTCAGCCGTGAAGTATTTGATGTTCACAACTCAACAGCATATACTATTGTCGCAAAGTTCGTTTGCTTCATAATATACAATCCTGCTTGCGGCAGTACCGCATTCCCACAAATATATCTTCATGTCCCTGCAAAGCTATATCTGTGACCTCACGAAGCTATATCTGTGAGGCCATGAAGCTATATTCGTAATACTTCATTCACTTTAGATGTTTAATAACATTTTAATAAAGTTTCGCCAATAAATATTTAATTCTTACCTTTGTGGAAGAAACCCCTTTTATTTGAAAATAATGCTATGAGACTGAAAGCGAAACTTTTTGCGAGCTTGTTGCTCGTAAGTTCGGTGCTATCGGCACAGGACTTTAAACTTACCGAATCGGGCTACTTTAAGAATGCAGGAGTGGATGTGATGGCCTATGATGACATCTATCCCGAAGGGCATCAAGGTGGCGTATGTATCATTATGAATGGTAATCGTGTAGCTACAAATGGTGACATCCGACTGGAAGCTACTCCCGGACAATGGCAACCCGTACCCAAACAACTAAAAAGAACAGTGGGAGAGAATAGCATAGACGTTACGTTGTGCTTCCCAGACTCTTCCAGACACATGACGGGATTCAACCCAATGATTTATCCTGATTTGGTGTTCAACTACCAAGTGAAGGTCGAAGCGGTGGGCGACCACATTGAAGTAAGTGTGGATTTAGACAAACCCATTCCAGAGAAGTTTATTGGTAAGGTTGGATTCAACTTGGAGTTCTTCCCTGGTTCGCTCTTTGGCAAGCCTTGGATTATGGACAACAAGAGTGGTATCTATCCACAACAGCCCAATGCTCCGCTATTGGAAACAACTTCGAACATTCACCATCCGGGCGATTTTTATACTGGTAACGGTTCGTTGGCTAATGCCAAACAGTTGATAGGCGAGGGATATAGCCCCATTGTGGCAGATGATGTGATTGCCGAGCCGTATGCTGTGGGAAGAAAGTTTACATCGCAACCCGATGATGCATATAACAAAGTAACTATCGAATCTCTAACAGGTGATTTGAAGTTGTATGATGGACGCATGAATCATAACAATGGTTGGTTTGTGTTGCGTAGCGAGATTCAGCCAGGTGCTACAAAAGGTGCCGTAAAATGGATTATCACACCAGACGTAGTGAAGGAGTGGATGTATAAACCGGTGGTGCAAACATCGCAAATTGGTTACCATGTGAATCAACCCAAAGAGGTGGTGATTGAACGCGATGTGCGCGATAATCGTAACTTACCGGTGGAATTGCTACGCATTGATGCCAACGAAACACGTATTGTGAAGACTCTTGTCACTGAGGAATGGGGCAAATTCTTGCGATACAATTACTTGAAGGCAGACTTCTCGGATGTAACCGAAGAGGGATTGTATCAAGTAAAGTACGGAGAATCGCTTTCGCCCATCTTTCGCATTTCCGGTGATGTGTTCGACAGAGGCGTTTGGCAACCTGTATTGGAGTATTTCTTGCCTGTACAAATGTGTCACATGCGAGTAAACGAGAAGTATCGTGTATGGCACGATCGTTGCCACATGGACGATGCGCTGATGGCACCTGCACATAGCCATATTGATGGATACGACCAACAACCAAACTTGTCGAAATACAAAGCGGGCGAAATTGTTCCCGGTGTAAACATTGGTGGTTGGCACGATGCTGGCGACTTTGACTTGCGCATTGAATCGCAAGCGGGCGAAGCATACATCTTATCAATGGCATACGAGGCCTTTAAACCAGAAATTGATGCTACTGCTATCGACCAAATAAACCGCGTAACGGAGATTCATCAAGCTGATGGAAAGAACGACTTACTGCAACAAATTGAAAATGGTGCACTGACAGTAGTGAACAGCTACTTGGCTTTAGGACGATTGTATAGAGGTATTATTTGCAATGGATTGAGACAATATGTATTGTTGGGCGATGCTGCAGCTATGACGGATGGTGTGATTGGCAACGAAGACGACCGTTGGATTTATACCGAAAACAATCCTTCGCGCGAGTTGAGTACAGCAGCAAACTTAGCGGCTACAGCACGCACCATGAAGGGATATAACGATACGCTAAGTACTCATTGCTTGAACATAGCCAAGCAGATTTTCGAAACAACCGAAGCCAACGAACGATTGGTTATGACCAAGGTGCATGCTGCTGCAGAGCTCTATCTGACTACGCAAGAGGATGTATACAAGGATTACATCTTGAAGAATCAAGAAACCATCATTGCACAAATTGCTAATGCTGCATGGTACTTGGCACGCGTTGAACAACAATTTGCACAGTTGAAGGACAAAAAGGCTAAGGCTTTCTCTAAAGCATTCCGCAAGGCATTGCCGCAAGCAAAAGAACAATTGGACAAGCAAGTAGCCGAAACACCTTATGGCATCCCTTATCGCCCACACATTTGGGGCGCAGGATGGGATATTCAAAGTTTTGGATACAGACACTATTTCTTGGTGAATGCATATCCGGAAATATTCGATGCTAAGCCTGTGTTCTGTGCACTGAACTTCGTGTTGGGATGTCATCCTGGCTCCAATCAAGCTTCGTTTGCATCGGGTGTAGGAGCACAATCGGCTACTGTAGGATATGGTTTGAATCGTGCCGATTGGTCGTATATTCCCGGTGGTGTAATATCGGGCACAGCGCTGATTCGCCCAGACTTCCCCGAGTTGCTTACCTTCCCATTCCTGTGGCAACAAACGGAGTATGTATTGGGAGGCGGTTCATCACATTATATGTTTTTAGTGCTTGCTGCGCAACAAATTTTAAATAAATAACTTGTATTTGTGATATTTTTCATAATTTTGCATCGATTTACTAACATAATTTAATTTCAAGAATGAAAAAGTATTTAGCAGAAATGGTGGGAACTATGGTTCTCGTATTGATGGGTTGCGGCACAGCCGTAAGCCTAGGATGTACTAATGCTGACCCTGAAACAGTAGTAGGAACAGCTTTAGCTTTTGGTTTGGCAGTTGTTGCAATGGCTTATACCATTGGTGGTATTAGCGGTTGCCACATCAACCCTGCAATTACATTGGGATGTTTGATTTCTGGACGTATCAGCGGTAAAGATGCTGCTATGTACATGATCTTCCAAGTGATTGGTGCTATCTTGGGTTCGGCTATCTTGTTCCTCTGCACTACAGGTGTTGAAGGCTTTGCAGGAACAGGTGCTAATGCTTGTCAATCAGGAGTGTCTGAAGTAGGTGCATTGGTTGCAGAAATCGTGTTTACTGCTATCTTTGTATTGGTGGTATTGGGAACTACAGATAGCAAGGTAGGTGCAGGCAACTTTGCAGGCTTGGCCATTGGCTTGTCATTGGTATTGGTTCACTTGGTTTGCATTCGCTACACCGGTACTTCTGTAAACCCTGCTCGTAGCATTGGTCCTGCTTTGTTCGAAGGCGGCAATGCATTGGCTCAACTTTGGATCTTCATCGTTGGTCCTTTCATTGGTGCTGCTATCGCTGCTGGTATCTGGAAGATGATTGCTCCTTGCAAGTGTGAAAAGTAAAATTAGGTGTATTAGATAAAGAAAAAGGCTATCCGATGGGATAGCCTTTTTTTATTTGGTTAATTGACAATTACCATAGGAAAGTATTCCTTGAATAGCGCCTCAGCTTTAGCCAATTGTTCGGGTGTATTCTCTTTTACCTCTTTTAGTTGATAATCCCATCCCATAGCTTCGTATTTATGTACGCCTAAACGATGATAAGGTAGAATTTCAACGCGCTGTATATTATCATAAGAACGGAAGTGTTCACCCAACGCACGTATATCTTCTTCGAAATCGCTATAACCAGGTACTAATACATAACGCAACCACATAGGGCGGTTGTGTTGATGAAGCCACTCGGCAGTCTTCAATGTTTGTTCGTTGCTACGACCTGTTAAGGATTGATGGCGTGTAGGATTGAATTGCTTCACATCGAGCAACACTAAATCGGTGAGTTGTAGCAATGCTTCGACCGATTCGTTCCATATGCCACCATTGGTATCCAAACAAGTGTGTATGCCGTGTTGTTTCAACTCTTCGAAGAGAGGAATCAAGGCTTTAGCTTGCAGGGTAGGTTCGCCACCCGAAAGAGTGATACCGCCTCGCTTTCCAAAGAAGGGCTTTTGACTAACGGCCATATCGATAATCTCGCGTGGTAGGGTTGCGGTGCCGCCTTTTACATCGATAGTGTCGGGATTGGCACAATAGAGGCAACGGAAGGGGCATCCTTGTAGAAACACGACGAGCCGGAGTCCCGGCCCGTCGTAGGTTCCCATACTTTCGTAGGAGTGTACGTTTACCATTGTAGTTACGATATTACATGCGTTCGTGGAAGCTACGGCTGATTACTTCCAATTGGTGTTCGCGGCTCAATTTAACGAAGTTTACTGCGTATCCAGATACACGAATAGTGAGTTGTGGATACTTTTCAGGATGTTCCATTGCATCTTCGAGCATTTCGCGATTCAATACGTTCACGTTCAAGTGATGAGCGCCCTTAGTGAAGTAAGCATCCATCATTGTTACCAAGTTCTCGATACGTTCTTCTGGAGTAGGACCAAGTGACTTAGGCACGATAGAGAAGGTGTTAGAGATACCATCTTGTGAGTCGCGATAGCGCAACTTGGCAACCGAGCTCAACGATGCAATAGCACCATTCTTGTCGCGTCCGTGCATTGGGTTAGCACCAGGAGCAAATGGAACGCCCTTAGCACGTCCGTCGGGAGTAGCACCTGTCTTCTTACCATACATAACGTTCGATGTAATGGTGAGCAATGAAAGAGTAGGACGAGCGTTCTTGTAAACTGGCAACTTCTTCAACTCTTCGCTGAAGTAATATACCAAGTCAACACCCAATTGGTCAACGCGGTCGTCATTGTTACCGAAGCAAGGGAATGAGCCTTCAATGTCGAACGCTTCGGTCAAACCGATTTCGTTGCGACGAGCTGTTACCTTAGCATAGCGGATAGCCGAGAGCGAGTCGAGTGCGATAGAAAGACCTGCAACACCATAAGCCAAGTTGATGCGTGGATTAGTATCGATGAAGGCCATTTGAGCCTTTTCGTAGTAATACTTATCGTGCATGTAGTGGATAATGTTCATGGCTTCGTTGTAAACGCGTGCAATCTCGGTCAACACCTTCTTATAGTTGGCCATTACTTCTTCGAACTTCAAGGTGTCGCTTGTAAGTACTGGAATACCCTTTACCATAACGGTACCGGTGTTTTCGCAACGACCACCGTTGATAGCCAAAAGCAACGCCTTGGCCAAGTTGGCACGAGCACCGAAGAATTGGATTTGCTTACCGATAGCTTGGTATGATACACAACATGCGATACCATAGTCATCGCAATTGCGTACTTCGCGCATCAAGTTATCGTTTTCGTATTGGATAGAACTTGTATCTACCGATACCTTTGCACAGAAATCCTTGAATCCCTCAGGAAGTTCAGGGCTCCAAAGTACTGTCATATTGGGTTCGGGCGATGGGCCAAGGTTGTAGAGTGTTTGCAAGAAGCGGAACGAAGTCTTAGTTACCTTTACACGTCCATCGTTGAAACGACCACCGATAGCTTCGGTTACCCATGTTGGGTCGCCAGCAAAGATGTCGTTGTACGATTGCATACGCAAGTGGCGAACCATGCGGAGCTTGATGATGAATTGGTCGATAAGTTCTTGTGCAAATACTTCATTAATCTTGCCATGTGCCAAATCGTATTCAATGAAGATATCGAGGAACGAAGATACGTTACCCAACGACATAGCAGCACCGTCTTGTTCCTTAACAGCTGCAAGGTAGGCCATATATACCCATTGTACAGCTTCTTGTGCAGAATGTGCAGGACGGCTCAAATCGAGGCCGTAGTATTCGCCCATTATTTTGATTTCCTTCAATGCCTTGATTTGTTCATTAACCTCTTCGCGCAAACGGATGCGTGCATCGTCCATAGGACCAGTGAGATTCTTCAAGTCGAGCAATTTAGCTTCAATCAAACGATCGATACCATAAAGAGCCAAACGACGATAGTCACCAATGATACGACCACGCGCATAGTTATCGGGAAGACCTGTGAGGAAGCCCAATGAACGGAACGAGCGAATTTCGTCTGTATATGCATCGAACACGCCATCGTTGTGAGTCTTACGATAGTGAGTAAAGATATCCTTAACCTTTTCGTCTACTTCCAAACCATTTTCGTGACAAGCCTTAGCTACTACGTTGATGCCACCGAAAGGCTTGATAGAACGCTTCAACAATTCGTCAGTTTGCAAACCAACAATCAGTTCGTTCTCCTTATCTATATAGCCAGCTTGATGTGAAGTAATGGTTGAAACGGTTTTATTGTCGAGCGAACGTACACCACCATTGGCGCGTTCTTCTTCAATTGCTTTCAAGCAGAGGTCCCAAATTTGCAAAGTGCGTTGGGTAGGGCCTTGAAGGAATGAAGCATCTCCTGTATAGGGTGCAATGTTGTTACTAACGAAATCGGCAACGTTGATTTCCTTACTCCAAAGTCCATCGATAAAGATTTTGTTTAATTCCATTTTAAAAACCTGTCTTGTTATGTAAATAATTATCCTGTATATCTCTTTACGGGGTACAAAGATACAACTTTTTGCCGATTTATAGGCCGAATAAAACGCTTTAATTATATATAGAACGTTTTTTTTAGATATACATCAAAAAGATGGGGTAGAAAGCATTTTTTTTGAAGAAAGATTTGCAGAAATAAAAATGATTTGTACCTTTGCAGCGCTTTTAGAGGAAAGCACTTCTGAAAAGGAGTTTTGGAGAGGTGGCAGAGTGGTCGATTGCGGCGGTCTTGAAAACCGTTGTACCGAGAGGTACCCGGGGTTCGAAT
>JAGBWA010000082.1 GCA_017630035.1 Bacteroides sp. | reverse complement strand
TTCGCAATTCTATACTACCATTCGTTCTACTTCGTATGCCTATTGGATTACCTACAAAGGAGAGATGGTCATCATAGACTACTATAGCCGAAACAGCGACGGACACTCTTCGTCGCCCGTAGCTGCGTGGGAGTGGAAGAAGCAGCACATGCAGAATGTGGGCGGAAATGGTAATGTAATAGATTATCCCGAACTGAAGGATAACTATGCAGTGCTGGTGGCTGCATCCGAAGGGTGGAAGAACTATCGCCATCAAGCGGATGTGCTGGGCGTTTACCATTACTTGAAGGGGCAGGGCTATGACGACGACCACATCATCCTGATTATGGCCGACGATATAGCCTATAACGAACGAAATCCGTTGCCGGGTGTGGTGCGCAGAGAGGTGGCGGGCAAGAACTTGTACGAAGATGTAGAGATAGACTACAACCTGGGCGACCTTACACTGGATGACTTGAAGCAGATATTGACCAGCGAACCATCCGAGGAGTATCCGGTGACACTGGCTAGCACGCCGAACGACAATGTGCTCTTCTTCTGGAGCGGACACGGAACGCAACAGGGATGGAAATGGAGGGAAACGGAGGTGCTGGATGCTGCCTTTGCCCGGACAATGTTCTCGGACATGCAATTCCGCAAGCAGTTTGCCATCATCGAAACCTGCTATTCGGGTGGTGTGGCGCAAGGGTGTACAGGCATTCCTGGCTTGCTGATGATGACTGCTGCCAATCCGTATGAACCATCGAAGGCCGATGCATTCGACGACGAGCTGCAAGTGTATCTGTCGAATACGTTTACATCGTCTATCTTGTCGAAGTTTGCAAGTAATCCAAATACCATTATCTACGACTTGTATCTCCATGCATTCGACAAGACAAATGGCTCGCATGTAATGGTGTATAATCCTGATTACTATGGTAGCTTGTATTTGAATGATATGAACGAATATTATCCGAAATAATCTATTTTTACACATCACAAAAAACTTTCAACTATGATGAATGTTTATAAATCTTTTTTTCGCAGACTGACCATCCTCTTCGTGGTTGTGGTCGGTGGGTTGTTGTCACAAAGTGTAGTGGCACAAACTGTAAAGGGTAGGGTAACTGACGCTATCACGGGCGAACCGCTTATTGGAGCCGCTGTGCAGGTGGTGGAGCTTCAAGGTGTAGGCGGATTGACCAATATGGATGGCGAGTTTAACATCAATGTTACGCAATCGGGTCGTTACACCATCAAAACATCTTATGTAGGCTATGAACCAAACGTAATGAAAGAAGTGTTGGTGGCTGGAGCCAAGGATGTGATGCTTGAAATTACACTACGCGAGAATAGCTCGGAACTGGCCGAAGTGGTGATTAAGCCTCGTGTGAATAAGGAGGCAACACTGAATCCAACGGCTTTGGTGGGCGGTATGATGCTATCGATGGAAGAGGCAAGCCGATATGCTGGTGGCTATAACGACCCTGCTCGATTGGTTACTGCCTTTGCCGGTGTGTCTGGACAAGGTGATAGCAACGGTATCTCTGTGCATGGTAATGCTCCACAATTCATGCAATATCGCCTGGAGGGTGTGGAAATCTTTTCGCCAAACCACTTTGCCGACCTCTATAGCGCAGGCTTTGGCATGGTGAGCGCCCTCAACTCGAATGTTATTACCAACTCGGACTTTTTCGTTTCTACCTTTAATTCCAGCTACAACAACGCCCTGAGCGGTGTGTTCGACGTGAGAATGCGAGCAGGCAACAATACGAAGTTCGAGAATGGTGTACAGGTGGGTTCGGTGGGTATCGAGTGGACCAGCGAAGGCCCAATCTCGAAGAAGAACAACTCCAGCTTCATCGTAAACTACCGCTATGGATTCTCTACAATTGCCCGCAAACTGAAGCTTATCGATACCTATGGGTCGCAGTACGACTTCCAAGACCTCTCGTTTAAATTGAATTTCCCAACGCAAAAAGCGGGTACTTTTTCGGTCTTTGCATTGGGCTTCATCGACAAGTCGTGGGATGTGGAACTGGGCATTGAAGACATTCACTCTATATACGATGCTTCCGACCAAGAGGGTAGCCTCTTTAATGCGGTTGTGGGTGCATCGCATAAGATTCACTTCGACAACAAATGGACTTGGCGCACCACTGTGGCCTATAACATGCAGCACAACAAAGTGGACATGGAATACTGGGGGCTTACCTTTGATGATAACCACAAACCTACTGGCTTTGAAGGTAAGAACTATCCATTCAGTTACTTGAAGCAATACGAAGACCGTGCAGTGTTCAATACTGAATTGTCCAAGCAGATTAATCCTCGCTGGTTGGTTCAATTGGGCGGTGAGTATTCACATCGCTTCTTCGACCTAAGCTTCCGCGCTGCAGAGAATGTGTATGAGCCTGTGCCAAATACGCCCTATTATGCAACGAAGGATAATACGGGATTGGCAAGCGTATTCTGGTCGAATCTTTGGAAGCCGACTGACAATTTGAGCATCAACTTTGGTGTGTCGGGCAGCTATTTCCTATTGTCTAAAGATTTTAGTCTCGAGCCTCGCGCCAGCGTGAAATGGGATCCAAGCGAACGTCACTCTATTTCGCTGGGCTATGGTTTGCACTCTATGATTGAGAAGCTTGATGCTTATTTCTTCCGCAATGCTGATGGCACGTTGGCGAATAAAGACTTGGGCTTCTCTAAGGCTCACCACCTCCTTGCTACCTATATGTATAAGTTTACAGACAACCTGAACTTGCGTTTCAACGCCTACTATCAGTATGGATTCGATACGCCTGTGGGCATCAATGGTAGCACATTCTGTTCGGTGAACCGCTTGTTTAATTATATCGAAGAACCATTGGTAAACGAGGGTAATACGCGCAACTATGGTGCCGACGTCACCCTGGAGCAATACATGAGCCGCGGCTTCTATGGACAAGTTAATGCCTCGCTCTTCAAATCGGAATATCGCGGATTGGACAACAAATGGCGTAACCAATTGTACGACCGCGGCTACATGGTGAAGGTGCTTGCCGGTAAGGAATGGATGCTTGGTAAGCGTAAGCAAAACGTGTTCAACGTGAGTGTGAAGTACACGCTACAAGGTGGTTTGCGCCACACGCCTATCGATGTAGATGCTATAAAAGCAAATGTCGCTGCCGGTATCATCAACGACCAGCCTATCTATAAGGAGGACGAAGCGATGAGTCTGCAATTTGACCCAACCAGCATTCTCGACCTTACAATCAGCTATAAGATTAACTGCAAGAATGTGAGTCACACCATCGCCTTCGAAGGGGTAAACATTCTGCAACACGAATCAACCTATGCCGAACGCTACGACTTCGGCACAGGCAAGTTGCGTCAGGATAAGTCGGGTATCTCGTTGCCAAATCTTTTCTATCGCATAGATTTCTAAGACATTCCCTACATCATACTGAAAGAGCCAGCCGCTTCGAAGCGGTTGGCTCTTGTTTGTAATATGAATTACGTTAGGGGAAGGGGGATTACTTGTTGATTGCTGCGGCTACTTCCATACAAGCAAGGTTCAGCATAACGTAGTTGGGCACTGTGTTGATGCAGCACTCGTTTTCGCCCCAAAGGAAGGGGTAGTCGTCTTTGTTTTCCATAAAGTCGGGTTTGCGCATCAATAGACCAGGAACAATACCGCCAGGGATGACGTTATAGTCGGCGCGGTTGTTGCCATAGGCCACCTTCTTGGTGCCAACACCTACACCTGTGACAAACGAGAGGTTGTTGTAGGGGTGGTTGCCAAAGAGGTAGTTAAGACCTTTCAACACCATGTCGGGGTCCACAAGTTCGGGGAATTGTTTCCACACAAGGTAAGCGTTGAACGAATTGCTGATGACTTGTGTATTGCCTCCCCAACCACCACCTGAAATGGGCACACTGTAGGGGTTTTCGCTGCCTACTGCGGCCAAACGCTCTACATAGGCGGGGATAGCTGCATCTACCTTGGCCTTAGCATCGGCAGGGAGCATGTCGTACACGCGCAATATCTGACTCATGTTTGGACCAGCGTTGCGGCGGTTGCGGTTGTTGTTGTCTGCGTTTTCCTCGCTCTTGCCCAATGCGTCGATTTGCTTCAAGATGGCGGGCATAAAGTTGTTTTTAAACTTTTCGTCGCCTGTGGCATAGTAGAGTTCGATGGCTCCACGTACACCATTATCGCCTTCGCCCACATATTTGTTCCACAACATAAGGGCGTTCTTCAACGAGCGTTCGGCCTCGGCTGGGAAGTAGTTCTTCAACGCGGGATAGGCCGATGCAAGACCTACAATGCTATTCATTACACCGTTGGCGCTGGGCTTGTTGGTCATAACGATGCGGTCGTCGTAGGTGCCGCTACGTTTGCCGTCAGCCGATACTTGGAAGGGCTTCAAACTGGGGTCGTAGATAAGGCCATCGGTTAGCGTCAAAGCATCGCCCAAGTGATGGTATTGGTGCATCTGTGGCTGGCCAATGTTGCGCGACACAAAGCCTAATGCTTCTATCTGGGCATTCATGTTGAGCGTGCCGTGCATGATTTGTTGAACCACATCGGGCACTCCATCAGGACGATGGATGTCGGCATATTTGGTCACCTCGTCGATATAGGTCATATCGCGTTGGGGCTGGAATAGGCGCCACAAAGAGGCCAAATCAACAGTAGTGGTGACAACGGAGTTTTGTTGTATGTCGAAGTCGCCGGCATCGTACCATCCACCAACGGCAAGGCCTGGAACGTGTTCCAATGGTTTGTACTTGGTGTAGTTTTCAGCTCCTTGGCTATAGCCATCGTGAATCTTGATATTGGCTGGGGCCATGATGGCATCGTCCATATTGGCGCGGCCATGCCATATTCTATAGCCTTCGTTCACTTCCATGTGGTCCATGGCTACAACCAACGATACATCCATAGAGGAATGCCACTTGTCGGCATAGATTTCCTTATCGATAGGGAAGGCGTTGGTTTGTACGCCGTCGTATTCGATAACATAGAGACCGGGTTCGTTCACCTCGGTAAAGTCGATGCGGGCATAGTTGTAGCGGCTATAGAAAACGCCCCATTCTTCTACCTTGGCGTTCAAGGCCAGTGTTTGAGTGCCATCGGGATTGATGCGTAGAATCTTGGCGGTTGGGGCTATCTTGGCGCGCTTGTCCAGTTCCACTACCGATACCTTGCGCTGTGCAGGTGTGTAGCCTATTTGTGAGAAACCAATGTTGGGCTTGCGTATCCATTCGGGATTGGAGCTTGGCTCTACGTACCACTCCAATACTTTGCCGGTCTTCTCGGCTGGGAGCAGTGAGCGTACTACAAAGGTACCATTTTGTGCCAAGTGACGGCCATCGTAGATGCTGACATCTTCGTCGGATGTGATGCTTACGCATAGCTCGTCGTCTTCGGGTGCAAGAACGATGTGCTTGCCGGTTGACATGGGTAGGGGTGCCAGGAATTCATCGCGGCCGCGGTCGTCGAAGGTGGTCTCGCCAAAATATTGCGGTATCTTCTCGGATAGTGGGCGAACCTCTGTGTCGTGCATGGGGAAGCGGGGCAAGATGCGGGCTGCACCATCTACGAGGTAGTTTTTGCCAAAATAAGAGGCTGGGAAAAATTCTAAGTTCATGCCTGCTTTGCCTATCAGGTTGGCGGGTACAGGTTTGTCCAAATAGACTTGCATCAACACACCTTCGCCGCTAGGGGTGACGCGAATCTTCGAGGCGAAATCGTAGTCTTTGTAGGTTAGTTCCACTTCGATGTAATTCTCGTCGCGGTTCACTTCGCGGTTGGTCATCTCGCCATAAATATCCCATTGCTCGGGGGTGTTCATAAAGCGAATGCCGCCACCGGTGCTGACGCGCTCGCCGCGCTGGATAATCTCGATACCAGCTAGCTTCTCGTCGCAGAATCCGCCGTTGTAGATGTTGCTATACACCAATACGTTTGAGCCTGTCTTTTCGAAGTATTCCAGGTCGTTCAACGTAAAGGAGTTGGTGCCTTGTTGCGTACAAGCAGTTGTGAACAACAACGACACGGATGCCAACGAGACAATCTTCTTAAATGTTTTCATTGTTACGTTATTAATCGGTTAGTATTATTAGTTAGATATATTCTCTATGTTTATTTTCCTGCTATGACGATAGGCAGACTCTTGAGGTCTTCTTCGCGCGAACTTGTGCCGTAGTAGAGGGTGTATTCTACATCTTCGGTATCAGCGCAAATCATCGTGTTCGACTTTTCATCGAAGAACGAGAATGCTTCGGGTTCGAGCTGGAATGTTACGTCCATGCCCTTGCCTGGCTTTAGTTCTACTCGCTTGAATGCACGCAACGACTTGGATGGGCCGTTTACATCTTTCAACGCTTTTACATAGATTTGAAGCACTTCGCTACCGGTACGAGAACCAGTGTTCATGATAGGAACGGTTACATCTACATAGCCATTGGCCTTCTTCGCAATTGCTGCCTCGCCCACGCTGAATGTGGTGTAGCTTAAACCATATCCAAAGGGGAAGAGAGCATCGTCAAAATAGCGATAGGTGCGTCCCTTCATAGAATAATCGGAATAGGCGGGGAGCTGAGAATCGCTCTTGTAGAAGGTTACAGGTAGCTTGCCACCAGGGTTGTAATCGCCAAAGAGTACATCGGCTACAGCACGGCCACCCATCTCGCCTGGATACCATGCTTGAACGATGGCTTCACAATTTTCAGCTTCGGGCTGAAGCGCCATGGCTGAACCAGAGAAGTTGACCAAGATAACCTTCTTGCCGGCTTCTTTCAACTTTTGAATCAATGAACGCTGAATAGCCGGGAATTCTATTGAGGTGCGGTCGCCTCCCTTAAAGCCTTCTATTTCGATAGGCATCTCTTCGCCTTCATAGCGAGCAGATATACCACCAGCAAACAACACCACGTCGATGCCTTTTAGTTGGCTGATAACGTCGTCGTAGTTGAACGCTTTTTCAAAGCCTAAATCGAACTTCAAATTGGTGTTGTACGTTGGAACTTGGGTGTAGAGAATCTCTATGTGATAGGTCTTTCCCTTTTCTACTTCGATAAACGAGCGCTCGTTCAGGGTGAGCCATGTTTCGCGTTTTACCATGGTTTTGCCATCAACGCGCAACTCGTAATTGCCACAAGAGGTCATGTCGAGCAACACTTTTCCGCTCTCCGATGGGGTGAAATAGGTGTCGTAGATGGCAGAGAAGCCTTCCAAATTAACGCCTGGAGCAAAGGCATAATTACCAAAGGTGGTTTTGGAGAAGGGGGCATTCTCCCAAATGACATTCACAGGCTCGCCTTCGCGCTTGGTATTGTTCCAGAAGGTGGCTTTCATGCCCACTTTGCCGTCAGCCTTGCACTGGTTGTACATGGAGTGTAGCGTCTGCATATTGGTGTAATCGCATCCTTGTAAATAGGTGATGGTACGCTTGCTTACCTTCTCTTTTATACCTTCCAAGAAGGAGATGGTTTGGGTTGGGGTGCCGTTGTAATTGCCCCACATCATGGTTTCGATATCGGCATTAGGACCTATTACGGCTATCTTCTTTATCTTTTTGCTCAATGGCAGGATGTTGTTCTTATTCTGTAACAGGGTGATGGTTTGGCGTGCCATGTCCAAGGATAGTGCTTTGTGTTCCTTGCCGGCTACCTTGTCCATGGGGATTTGTTTCCATTCTACCATCTCGGCTGGATCGAACTCGCCCAATGAGAAGCGGGCTTCGAGCAGTCTTATTACTTTTTGGTTCACATCCTCTTCCTTCATCAAACCTAAGCGAACGGCTTCGGGGATGCTTTTGTAGGCATAGTTATAACCACACTCTACATCGGTACCGGCCAATACGCCAACGGCTGCTGCATGGGTAGCATCGCTCGATGTCTTGTGTGTCATCCAGAAATCGGATACAGCACTACAATCTGACACAACCATGTATTTAAAGCCCCAATCGTCGCGCAAAATCTGTTGCAACAATCTGTCGCTACCGCAACATGGCTCGTCTTCCCAACGCTGGTAGGCGCACATCACCTCGCGCACATCGCCCTTTTGTACGGCTGCTTGAAAAGCTGGGAGGTAGGTCTCGAACAAATCGCGAGGTTCTACATTGGTGATGTTATCGGTGTGACGCGCCCATTCCGGACCGCTATGAACGGCAAAATGCTTGGCACACGCTAATAGTTTGCGATACTTGGCATCGGCTGGGCCTTGTAAACCTTGGATAACCTTTACACCCATTACCGATGTAAGATAGGGGTCTTCGCCGTAGGTCTCTTGACCACGTCCCCAACGCGGGTCGCGGAAGATGTTTACATTGGGTGTCCAGAAAGAGAGACCATAAAAACGACGTTCGTCCAAGCCATTGCGCTCGCGCTCGTTGTGGATGGCTCGGGCTTCGGTAGAGGTGGCGTCAAACACATTGAAAACCATATCTTCATTGAACGAAGCTGCCATACCGATAGGTTCAGGGAACACCGTTACATTGCCTTGGTTGGCTACACCATGCAACGCTTCGCTCCACCAGTGGAAGGTTTTAATTCCTAAACGGGGGATGGGCGCAGATTGGTCTAACATGAGTTGTGATTTTTCTTCCAGCGTAAGTCGGTTCATTAAGTCTACGGCGCGGTCGTGTGCCGGCAACGAGGGGTCTTGAAACGGATACTCTTGCGCAATGGATAAAAGGGGTAATGCAGCTAATAATGATAGCGCTGCTCGCTTAAAATTCATATTTTATTGTTTTTAGAGGTTATTATGATGATTATTTTACAAAGAAAATACTTTTTGTTTGTTCTTAAATAGTAAAGCTATATGTTATACAGCATAATGGTATCTCTAAAAAACCTTAACACCTTAACACCTTAACTCCTTACTTTTGTATTATATTTGCAAAAAGTTTTAAATCATAATAGCTATGAACTTCCAACTATCTTTTGCTAATCTGCCCTTCAAGCCCGACAAAAGTCAGGTGATTTATGTGGAAGAATACTACGATGAGCAAGCAAACCGCTTTATAACCGACAACTATCATGAATTGAGACAGTGGTTTGAATATCGGGGATATGAATTTATCTACTTGCCGATGTTGTTCAAAGACGATGAACTGAAGCGGAAGGTGCTATATTATGCTCCCTATTTGGAGACGAAAATCGTAGCGGATAAAAGCTTACGTAGCAGCTATTTATTGAACTTTTTGAGTAGCTCGCATTTGGGCGAAGCGGTGAAGCCTTCGATATTGTTTGGCCCTGAACGATGTGGAGACGAATGGCTATTCCAAGCGTGCGAGTTACCGCTATCTGGTGTAGCTTCAAAGGATATTATACAACTGCTGGATGCTGTTAGCTCGGGGACGCTTTTCGTAAACGAAAGTTGTGTAACGAGTGATAATATACTGAAGAACTATCAACCTTCGAGCGAGCCAAGGTCTTCGATGAGCATTGAGAGTGATGAGAAGAGAAGTGCTCGAAAGCGTTCTTTCTTCTCCAAGATGGTGGACAGAATTCAGGGTGAACTGTTTGAAGATGATGTGGAAGAGTATGTGCCACGACGCGACGAGGTGGCCGAGATATTGGAGAGTTTGGAGAACAACGTAAAGAAATTGCGACTACAAGGGGTGACTTTGAGCGCGATACACGAGTTTATAGACAAACAAGAACCGCTATCGCCATTAGTGATTACGGAAGATTTAAGGATTTTTCTGCCAGCATACAATAATATCGAGATTGAGTTGAGTGCACAACGAAAAGCACTCTACTTCCTTTTTCTAAATCATCCCGAAGGCATTGTGTTGCAACACCTTGAGGAGTATCACAAAGAGCTGATGAATTACTACAAACAGACGAACGGTGGGGTGGTGACACCACGCATGGAAGAGAGCATAAAAAAGTTGGAAACCTATGGCAACAACCAATTGAACGTAGTGATTACTCGCATCAGAGAGGCTTTCTGTTCGAAGTTCGACGAACGACTAGCACGTCACTATTTTATTAGTGGTGAAAGGGGACAGGCCTACAAAATTGGGTTGCCGCAAGCGTTGATTCGTTGGCAAGAGTAGACGAGGCAAGCCTTGCCTTTCTCTTTTTCTTGCTCCACCCAGACAAAGGGTGTATGTTTGCATTGTCAAAACGATTACTAACCAACTAAAACTAACAGACAATGGAAACAAAAAAGGTTATCAACTTGATTATTTTGGACGCTTCGGGCTCCATGAGTACTATCTACAACCAAGCATTGGGCGGAGTAAACGAAACATTGGGCGCTATCCGTGTGGCGCAAAACGAACACCCGGAATTGAAGCAGTACGTAACATTGGCTTCGTTTAGCGCCGGCGAGAAATACTTGAATAAAATCTTTACGGACAAGCCTATAGACGAGGTACGCAATATTACGGCGGAAGATTATCCGCTACTGGGATGCACCGCGCTACACGATGCCATGGGTGATATGATTATGGAGGTAATGGGATCGGCCACAACGGATGATTGTGTGTTGGTGACCGTGATTACCGATGGTTATGAAAACGCTTCAAGAAAATGGTCGGCAGATGGCGTAAAATCGCTGGTGGAGACACTGAAAACAAAAGGATGGACGTTTACTTATATTGGTGCCAATCAAGATGTGGTGATGGTGGCCGAAAGCTTAGGCGTGAAAAACTCGCTTTGTTTCGAAGCAACCGAGGAGGGCACCAAGCAGATGTTCGAAAAGGACAAGAAGAGCAGAAAAGCTTTCTTCAGCAAGTTATCGTTCAATGTAGCAAACAACATTCATGGTTGTTTGGCGGAAGAGGACTATTTTGAGGAATAGGCACTATACGTTAGGGGATAATAACAACAGAGGCTACACCAATGGATGTAGCCTCTTGTTTTGTTATCGTATCATTTCTCTTATCTTGGCGTAGAGTTTGCTGAGCTTCTTCTGACGCAAGAGTTTGATGTCGGAGATGGTGAGACGAATGGTTTTCCATGCTTCGTGCGCCACAATAGGGGCGGGAAGCAATAGGATGGTGGCGACAAGGGCCGCTTGCCATGGTAGCACACAGAAGGCTATAATGGCGTAGATTACTACCAATAGAGGCCATACAAAGAGTTGCATCAAGAAGCGAACAGAGTTCCGGAAAGCAGGGTCTTTGAGTATGGTGAAGAGGTAGCGGCAAAGCAACGCCATGGGGCTAGCAAGCAACGATACCGGAAGGGTGTAGGGTAGCGTGAACAATAAAAGCAGTAGGCGACCTATGCGTGACACCAAGGGGCGCTTCACGGCGGCCGACTCGCGGCTGATGGCTTGCTTTATGCGCAAATCATGGGCTTCTTGTCCCAATTGGAGTAGCTTACTGGCTTGCTCGGGATTGCTCTCTTTCAATGCGGCTACGCGCTGAGCGATGTTTTTGTTTGCTTGAAATTGTATGTTCAAGCTATGTTGTTTCTTGCCGGATGCTTGGCGTAGGGCTTCCATCTCGAAGGGTTGAGCGGCGTTGCACACCTCGAAGGTGGCGTTATACTCGTCGGTATTCGGGATGTAGAAGGTGTTGGCATGTAGCCTTTCGGTGAGCACATCTTTCATGGCGTTCATCTGCTCGGGTTGCGATTGCTCGGAGCGTTCGGCTATGAATTGTCCCACATTGATGGGTTGGCCTATCTGTACGCGAATAGTGGAGCGAAAGCGGAAAAAGCTACCATAGGTTAGCCCCACGGGTACGATATAGAGGGGCATGTCGGGCATCATTTCTTGTGCTTGAAAAGCAATGCGGAAGATGCCTTTCGATAGCGGCAAAGAGGAGTATTTAGCTTGGTGTGTGCCCTCGGGGAAGATGCAGAAAGGGATTTTGTCGCGCAACACATCCACGGCCTTGTCGATGGTTTCTTGGTTTTTCTTCACTTGATCGATACCATCGCGCAAGCGCATAATAGGCATAATCTTCAAGAAGGTGAAGAACTTGGCCAAGGGGCGAATCTTAAAGATATCGGCTCGCGCAACAAACACTTTAGGCTTGTGGTCGATGGCCAAGAGTACCAATGCATCCATTAGGGCGTTGGTGTGGTTGATGGCGAAAATTACGGCGCCATCTTGCGGGATGTTCTCTTTTCCTACGTATAAAAACTTTCGGTACGATTGCTTGATAACAGCGTTTACGTAGTAGTGAAAGAGGTTGTAATAGGGGTTGTTATCTTGTATTTTTTTCATGCGAATCGGGGCAGAAAGAATTCTTTTCTACGGAATATGCATACCATGGTAAGGCCAGATACAATGTGCCAAATGCCCCACCAAGCTGCTATGAATAGCATGCCACCATAGTGGCCTTGCCAAATCTCGGGCGGGAAAATGTGGGGATTGAACAAAAGTACAAGTCCTAAACCTGAATTTTGTATGCCGGTTTCGATAGTAAGCGTTTTCACATCTCTAAAAGGAAGTCGAGCCAAACGACCACCATAGTAGCCGGTAGCTAACGCGGCACCATTGTGTAGCAACACGATGAGGAATACGTAATGGATGTTCTCGACGATGATGTGGAAATTTTGTGCCATAGAGGCAATGACCATGCCTATGAAAAGGAACACGGATAATACTTGCGAGGGCTTAATTATCTTCTTGGTAGCATTGGGGAAGAAATGGGAAAATAGTAAACCCAACACAATGGGAAGTCCAAGTAATAACAATATTTGTTCCAACATGGGGCCAAAGGGGATGACCAACATGGGGATATCGTATTTTCGACTGATGAATTGATTGTACAACGAACTCCAAAAATAGAAATTGATGGGAGTGATAAAGGGTGCCATAGCGGTAGTAGCTGCTGTGAGCGATACGGATAGCTCGATATTGCCTTTCGAAAGCGAGGAGAGGAAATTGGACATGTTTCCACCCGGACAAGAGGCCACCAAAATCATGCCAAGGGCTATCATTGGGGTGATGAAGGGGTTGAGAATCAATGCTACAAGGAAAGTTATTGCCGGGAGGGCTACCCATTGTAGTAAAACTCCTGTAATTACAGATTTTGGCTTCTGAAATACTTCTTTAAAGGTGTTCAGCTTAATGCCAAGGGCTACTCCAAACATGACAAACGCAAGAATGATATTGACTATCATGATGCCTTGTTCTCCAAAATTGATGGTGATGGAGTTGAGGGATTCAAGTTGTTCTTTCATCTTGTTACAAGTTTTTCACGGTGCAAAGATAACTAAAAATGGTGAAAACGAGCCTTTTTTGCTCACTTTTTACTTCATTGCTATGCAAAGAACGAAAAAATATGGTGCTTTTGAAAATATGTGGGAGAGATATTCGCCTACAAAAATTATTTTGTTACTTTTGTAGCCTAATGTGCAAAATAATGTAATCAATAATTATATCGTATGAAAAACAAACTATTATTGGCATTAGCATGCTTATTGCTATGTGCATGCGGAAACCTTAAAAATCAAACTTCGCCAAATGGAAAGATTGAATTGACGTATGTGGGAGACAAGGCTCAAAATCACGCTTTTAAAGTGAATTACATTGGAGAAAATGGCGCTATAGAGGCGTTGGATATTCCGGTGGTTGGTGTGCTAACCAGCAACGAATGGGGTAAGAACTTGACGTTGGAAGGGGTGAGCAAGGCCAACTATATCAAAGAGGAATATACCATGCTTACCGGTAAGCGCAAGGCTTGTAGCAACGAGGCCAACGAATATGTGTATCAATTTAAGGATAGCTTGCAAAAGGTTATCAAACTCGTGTTCCGTTTGTATAACGATGGTGTAGCTTTCCGCTATGAAATTCCTGCTATGGAAGAGGCACTTATCAAGGACGAGTTGACTACAATTCGTATCCCTGAAGGTCGCAAGCGTTGGATGCAAACATACGACCAAGGCTATGAAGGCTTCTATCCAGAAAGCACTACCGGAAAGATTACTACCGGCAGAAATCGTTCGCAACAATGGGGTAACCCTGCATTGATTCAAGTAGCCGATGATGTATGGACACTGATTTCGGAAGCAGGTATCGAGAAGATGCATAGCGCATCGTCTTGGAAAAACGACAAGGTGGTGACCGATTATAAATTGTTCCTCGACAAAAATGAAAAGCCAGTGTCGGGCGATTGGTTCTCGCCTTGGCGCGTAGTGATGATTGGCTCGCTTGCCGATGTAGTGGAATCTACTTTGATT